>DASUNL010000535.1:0-3995 GCA_036277175.1 Pyrinomonadaceae bacterium
GACGAGGTGAAGATGGAAGGCACGATGCGGACGCTCAACGAAGAGGTGCGCAAGCGCGCGCAACAGTTGATGAGAGACACGCTTCAGAACGTCACGGCCGCCTACGGCGCGACGTTTGAGTTGACGTTCGAGGAGAATGCGTCGGTCACTTACAACGAGCCGAAGCTCGTCGAAGAGTCTCTGCCGTCGATTCGCCGCGTCGTCGGCGACGCCAACGCTGTCGCCATCAAGCCCTTCATGCCGGCCGAAGACTTCGCCTACTATCAGAAGGTCGTCCCCGGCTTCTTCTACTTCCTCGGCGTCGGCAACCGCGAGCGCGGCATCACGTCGGCGTGGCACACGGCCACTTACGACGTGGACGAGGACAGCCTCGTCGTCGGCGTCAAGGTGATGGCGACGACGCTCGTCGATTACCTCGAACGTCACGCCGCGCCCGCGCCCGCGAGTTGAGAGTGTCCGCTAGGGGAGCGCGGACGGCCGTCAGTCTCCACATGGTGCTCGATTCCCACGACGCCCTCGCCAGAGGGAAGCGAAAACGTATCCGCCGCTTGATGCTCATCGCCGCGCTCATCCTCGTCGCCGCCCTGCCACTCCTTTACCTCGCGGCGCGTCGCTTCGAGCGGATGGTCGTCTTTCGTCCGCTCGCCTACTATGAAGGGCCGGAGTGGAGTCTGCCCGAGCGCGGCGAGGACGTGTGGTTCGAGACTTCGGACGGCGTGCGCCTGCACGGCTGGTTCGTAAGCGCGTACGCGCGTGAGCCCGCCGAGGCGACGGTCGTCTACTTCCACGGCAACGGCGGCAACCTCTCTTACCTCGGCTGGCTCGCCTCGCACCTCTCGCGCCGTGGCTTCGACGTTTTGCTCTTCGACTATCGCGGCTACGGCCGCAGCAGCGGCGCGGTCACGGACGAGGCTGCGCTCTACGCGGACGCCGACGCCGCATACGACTTCGTGACGCGCTCGCGCGGCGCGCGACCCGAAACAGTCGTCCTCTACGGACAGTCGCTCGGCACGGCGGCCGCGACCGACGTGGCTTCGCGCAGGACTTGCGGCGCTCTCGTCCTCGAATCGGGCTTAAGCTCGGCGAGCGACATGGCCGCGCGCATCCTCCCGTTCGCGCCGCGCTGGACGCACCGTCTGGGCCGCAACCGTTTGGACTCGGCGCGCAAACTCGCGACGGTCAACTGTCCCGTCCTTATAGCGCACGGCGAGCGCGACGAGACCATCCCCGTCGAGCAGGGGCGCGCGCTCTACGCCGCCGCGCGCGAGCCGAAGCGTCTGCGCATCGTCGCGGGCGCGGGCCACAACGACCTCGTCGCCACGGCCGGCGGCGAATACCTCGACGAACTCGCCTCGTTCATACGCGAATCAATCGCCGCGCACGCGACCCGCCGTTAGAGCGGCACGGGAGGCGGAAATTTGAACAGACTCTTCTCAAGAATCCCGGCGCGGCTACTGGCGCGCGTCGCGTCGCCGCTCGTCGCGACGCTCCTACTCTTCGCGCACGTCGGCGCGCAGACGCAGGCATCTTTGCGTTGGGGCGCTGACCCGAGCGGCGGCGCGCCCTACGTCTTCGCCGACCCGGCGCACCCGGAGACTTACGTCGGCTACGAGAAAGAGATGGTCGAGGCGTTGGCCGCCGCGATGAACCGCCGCGCCGAGTTCGTCGCGAGCGACTGGGAGACGCTCGTCTCTTCGTTGGAGCGCGGGCAGTTCGACGTCATCGTCAACGGCCTTGAGCCGACGGCCGACCGCGCCCGCCTCATACTCTTCAGCAAACCCTACTACGCCTTCCAACTCCAACTCACCGTCCGCCGCGAAGAGCAGCGAATCAACTCGCTCGCCGACTGCCGCACGCGCACCGTCGGGACGCTCGTCAACACGGCCGCGTCGCGCCTGTTGGAAAAGGACGGCTACGCTTACAAAGGCTATCAAGACCCGGTCGGCGCGTACCGCGACCTTGAGCTTGGGCGCATCGACGCCGTCCTGATGGACGTGCCGATGGAGATGTATTACGCGCGGCGCAACCCGCGTCTGAAGGCGGCGGGCGAGCCGTTTCACAGGGGCGCATATGTCGTCGGCTTGCGCAAAACCGACGAGGCTCTGAAGCGCGAGGTCGACGCGGCGATTGACCAAATCATACGCGACGGCACGCTCGAACAAATCCTCCGTCGCTGGAATCTCTGGGACGAGGCGCAGGCCGCGCTCAAGGTCGAGCGCGTGCAGGAGGCGACCGTAGCGGCCGCCGGGCAGCAAGGCGACGGAAACACGAACGCGAGCGGCAGAGACAGTGGTAGTGGCTTCGCCTACGACATGACTTCGACGACGTTCAACTGGGGCGAGGCGCTCGTACGTCTGGGGCGCGCGGCGCTCATCACGATTCTTCTGGCCTTCGGCGCGATGGCCGTCGCGCTCTCGCTCGGGCTTCTGCTCGCCGTCGGGCAGACGCACGGGCCGCGCTGGTTGCAATGGCTTTGCACAATCTACGTCGAGTTCTTCCGTGGGACGCCCGTGCTAGTCCAACTCCTCTTCCTTTACTTCGGCCTGCCGAAACTCGGACTCGCGATGCCGGGCTGGCTGACCGCGCTCGTCGGACTCGGCCTCAACTACGCCGCCTACGAATCGCAGGTCTACCGCGCCGCGCTCGACGCCGTGCCGCGCGGTCAGTGGGAGGCGGCTTACTTACTCGGCATGAGCCCTGTCCTCGCCTTCCGACGCATCATCCTGCCGCAGGCGTTTCGCGTCGCGCTCCCGCCGATGACCAACGACTTCGTCTCGCTCTTCAAAGACACCTCGGTCGCCTTCGCCATCTCTGTGTGGGAGCTGGCGACGGCCTACCGCGAGCTTGCCAACGCGACGGGCGAGTTCCTTATGCTCGGCGTCATCGTCTCCATCTTTTATCTCGTCATGAGTCTTCCGCTCGCGCACCTCGCACGCAAGCTTGAGTTGCGTCTGCGTCGCCGCCGCGACGCCGCGCCCGAACCCGAGGAGGTGAGCGCGTGATACGTGTCGAGAACCTTGAGAAAACTTACGGCGACGTGCGCGTGCTCAAAGGCTTGAGCTTCGAGGTCGGGCCGCGCACGGTGCTCGGCGTCATCGGCGGCTCGGGCAGCGGCAAGAGCACACTGCTTCGTTGTCTGAACGGACTCGAACGGATTGACGGCGGCGTGGTCGAGGCCGGCGGCGTGCGTCTCGAAGCGACGCTAGGCGCGGGCGAGTACGCGCGCCGCGTCAAAACTTTGCGCCGTCACGTCGGGATGGTCTTCCAGCACCTCTACCTCTTCCCGCACCTGACCGCCCTTGGCAACGTCACCGAAGCGCCCGTCCACGTCGCGCGCGTCCGCCCCGCCGAGGCGCGTTCGACCGCCTTAGAACTTCTCGGCGCGGTCGGCCTCGGCGAAAAGGCCGACCGCTTCCCCGACGCGCTCTCGGGCGGTGAGCAGCAGCGCGTGGCGATTGCGCGCGCGCTCGCCATGAAGCCCGAAGTGCTCCTCTTCGACGAGCCGACGAGCGCGCTCGACCCGCGACGCACGGCGGAACTTCGCGCCACCCTGCGCGGCTTCGTCCGCGACGGCCACACGATGGTCGTCGTCACGCACTCGATGAGCTTCGTCGACGGGCTCGCGGACTACCTGCTCTACATGGAGGCCGGGGAAACCATCGAGTACGGCGAGGCGAAACAACTTCTGACCGACGCGCGCGACCCGCGCACGCGCGAGTTCCTTTCGCACGCGCGCTGAAAGACGCGACGAGCGACGGAGACGACGCCGAGCATGAAAATAATTTTCGCCAGCGTGACTCTCATCAGCGCGACTCTCATCATCTGCGCCTCCGCCGCACACGCGGCCCGCGCCCAGACTCCGACCCCGACTCCGATGCAGACGCCGACGCCGACGCCGACATCAACGCCAACGCCGACGTCACTGACGAGTCCCGCCCCTTCGCCAGTGCCTTCGCCTGCGCCCGCCGCGACGCCCGCCGAGTGGCTCGACGCGC
>DASUNL010000536.1:0-5496 GCA_036277175.1 Pyrinomonadaceae bacterium
GGCGGGCCTCCCGGCCGTCAAACCCGGAAGCCGCAAGAAGTGAGAGAAGCGTTCAGCAGTCAGCATTCATCACTCAGCTTCCGCGAAGGTTTTAGGCTGAGTGCTGACCGCTGATTGCTGAACGCTTTTCTGTCACTCGTCACTGCTTTTTATGAATTACCGCCTGACGATTCAGTACGACGGGACGGAGTTTCGCGGCTGGCAGATGCAGCGCGGTGAGCGCACGGTGCAGGGCGAACTGACGCGCGCGCTCTCTTTGCTCGACGGGCGCGAGACGGTCGTGCTGCACGGCGCGGGGCGGACGGACGCGGGCGTGCATGCCGAGGGGCAGGTGGCGAGCGTCGAGCTTGTGCGCGAGTTCGAGCCGGAGAGGCTGCGGGCGGCCGTGAATTGGAACGTCGCGCGCGACGTGCGCGTCGTCGCCGCCGACGTGGCCGCCGAAGACTTTCACGCGCGCTACTCGGCGCGCGGGAAGACCTACCGTTACCGCGTCTTTAACGAGCGTTTCACGTCGCCCTTCTGGTCGCGCTACGCGCTTCAGGAGTCGCGCACGCTCGACTTGGAGAAGATGCGTAGCGCCGCCCGCCTCTTCCTCGGAGAGCACGACTGGACGGCCTTCTCTGCCGCGCAGTCGGACGTAAACTCGCGCGTGCGCCGCGTCGCGCGGCTCGAAGTCGCCGACTACTTCTGCGAGCGCGGGCGCGGGCGCATCGTCGAGATGACGTTTACGGCCGACGGCTTTCTGCGCTACATGGTGCGCTCAATCGCGGGGACTCTGTTGGCCGCCGGGCGCGGGGAGATGGGGGAAGAGCTGATCGCGCGCGCCATCGAGAGCGGCGAGCGCGCGCTCGTCGCCGCCACCGCGCCCGCGTGCGGACTCGCGCTCGTCGAAGTTCATTATTGAGTGGGGCGGGGCTTTCACTTTGTACTTTGAAGTGATTTGCGTTTAAGATGCGTCGGGCTTGAAGGAGACCGGAGACGTTTGATGCTCTCGGATTTCGCGGAGGTGGTGGAGAAGGGTTCTGCGGACGAGGCGCTTTTGGCGCGCGTCGCGTGGGACAGGCTGCCGCGCCACGTCGCCGTCATCATGGACGGCAACGGGCGCTGGGCGGCGCGGCGCGGGCAGCCTCGCGTCGCCGGCCACCGCGCGGGCGTCGAGGCCGTGCGCGCCTCGGTCGACACGGGCGCGCGCCTCGGCCTCAAAGCCCTCACGCTCTACGCCTTCTCGACCGAGAACTGGAAGCGCCCGCGCCTCGAAGTAGACGCCTTGATGCGCATGCTCAAGCGTTATCTGCGTCTCGAACTCGAAGAGATAAATCGGCAGAACATACGCTTTCAGGCCATCGGACGCATCGACGCGCTCGCGGAGAGCGTCCGCCGCGAGCTGCAACACGCGGCCGAGCGGACGGCCGACAACGCGGGCATGGTCTTAAGCGTCGCGCTCAACTACGGCTCGCGCGCGGAGATAGTGGACGCGGCGCGCGCGGCCGTTCGTCGTCTCGTCGAAGAGGGACGAAGCGCGGACGAGTTGACGGAAGAAGCAATCGAGCGCGAGCTTTACACGCGCGGGCTGCCCGAGCTTGATTTGCTCGTGCGGACGAGCGGCGAGCTACGCATCTCGAACTTCCTTCTCTGGCAGGCGGCCTACAGCGAGATTTACGTGACCGACACGCTCTGGCCCGACTTCCGGCGCGTCCACCTGCTCGAAGCGGTCGTCGATTTCCAGAAACGCGACCGACGCTTCGGCGGTCTCCAACTCGTCGCGAACGCGAAATAGCTGTCGGCAGTCAGCAAACAGCTTTCTGCTTTTCGTCTCCGCGACGAAGTCGCTCTCAGATGAAAGCCCGACTCCGATAACATGCAAAGCCGATAGCTGAACGCCGACTGCCGAACGCTTCCTTATGTCCACACGCCTCCTGACAGCCGCCGTCGCGCTCCCCCTGCTCATCGCCTCGATCATCTTCGCGCCGCTTAAGCTAATGTTTGTGCTGTTCGCCGTCGCGGCCGTCTGCATCGGGCTCTACGAGTTCTGGTTTCTGGCGAAGAAGCAGGGCGCGCGGCCCGACGTCGTCATCGGCTACGCGGCGACGGCCGCCGTGCTCGTCACCTTCTTCCTGAACGAGCCGGCGCTCTTGTGGTTCGTCGTGCCCGCGCTCGTCATCGCGGCGCTCGCGGCCGAGATGCTGCGCGGCGCGCCGTTCGACAAGATGCTTTTGTCGGTCGGCTCGACCGTCCTCGGCGTGCTCTACGTCGCTTTGCTCGGCGCGCACCTCGTCGGCGTCCGCACGGGTTTCCAAGAGACTCTGGTGATGCCGGGCGAGTTCTGGGTCGGCGCGCAGTACATCGACAAGACGCTCTCGACGCACCTGCTCTCGTTCTTCTTCCTCGTCCTGATGGGTTCGGACACGGGCGCTTACTACACGGGCCGCGCGCTCGGACGGCACAAGCTCGCGCCCACCATCAGCCCCGGAAAGACTTGGGAGGGCGCAGCGGGCGGGATGGCGGCGAGCCTCTTGATGGCCGCGCTCGCGCACTTCTGGTTCTTCCCCGAGCTGCCTTTGAGCGCGGCCTTGCCTCTGGCGGCCGTGATGAACGTCCTCGGCGTGGTCGGCGACCTCGTCGAGAGCGCGCTCAAACGCGGGTCGGGGGCGAAGGACGCGGCCAACATCCTGCCCGGCCACGGCGGCTTCCTCGACCGGCTCGATAGCTTGCTGTTCAACGCCCCGCTCATCTACTATTTTGCCGCTAACTACAACTGGCGTTAGCTCATCACACCCGGCGGCAACACCCTGCGACGTTGAGGGGCGTCAAGCGAGATGACCTTTGAAGAGATGGAGCGCACCATGCAGTTCGTCGTTGAGCAGCAGGCTCAACTGACGATCAAAATGGGACAACTCTCGGACACCGTTGATCGGCTCTCGATTAAGGTAGACCGAACGGCGGACAGCGTGAACGCGCTGCTTGCCGTAGCGGAAATTCATGACCGCGAGATAAGTGTTATTGGTGAATCCGTGCGGGCGGTGGATGAGCGACAGCGGGAAGCGAATGAGCGGCAGCGGGAAGCGGATGAGCGCGCGCGAGAGACCACCGAAAAATTGAACGCGCTTATCGACACCGTCGAGAGGATGATTAGCGAGCGCAAGAACGGGAAGAACGGGAAATCCGAACCGCCTTCGTCCGCCGATTGATTGTGCGCGGCCGACGCGAGCGGGTGCTTCATTCCGGCCGGTTTAGTTCATGGACTCTCAGGGCATCGCCATACTCGGCTCGACCGGCTCGATTGGGCGCAACACTTTGCGCGTCGTCGAGTGCTTTCCGCCGGAGAGGTTTCGCGTCGTGGCGCTCGGCGCGGGCCGCAACGTCGAGGAGCTTGCTTCTCAAATCGAGCGTCACCGGCCGCGCCTCGTCGCCGTCGAAAACGACGCTTGCGCCGAACAGCTCCGCGCGCGCCTTAAAAACCTTTCACTCACATCGCCAGAAATCATCGTCGGCGAGGAAGGTCTCGTCCGCGTCGCGACGCACGAGGACGCGCGCTCGGTCGTCAGCGCGACCGTCGGCGCGGTCGGCTTCGTTCCCACTTTGCGCGCGCTCGAAGCGGGGAAGCGCGTCGCGCTCGCCAACAAAGAGACGCTCGTGATGGCGGGCGAGCTGATGACGCGCGCCGCGCGCGAGTCGGGCGCGGAGCTTCTGCCCGTCGATTCCGAACATAACGCGCTTCATCAATGCCTGCGCGGCGAGAAGCGCGCCGAGGTGCGTCGCCTCATCCTGACCGCTTCGGGCGGCCCTTTCCGCACGCGCTCGGCGCGCGAGATGGAGGCGGCCACGGTCGAGGAGGCGATGCGCCACCCGACGTGGCGGATGGGCGCGAAGATTACGATTGACTGCGCGACCCTGATGAACAAGGGACTCGAAGTCATCGAGGCCCACTGGCTCTTCGGCTTCAAGGGCGAGGACATCGACATCGTCGTCCACCCCGAGTCGGTCGTCCACTCGATGGTCGAGCTGGTCGACGGCTCGGTCATCGCGCAGATGGGCGTCACCGACATGCGCCACGCGATTCAGTACGCGCTCACCTATCCCGAACGTCACGGCTGCCAACTCCCCGCGCTCGACCTCACCAAACTTGGCGCGCTCCACTTCGAGTCGCCCGACCTCGAACGCTTCCCCTGCGCGCGCCTCGCCTACGACGCGCTCTCGGCCGGCGGCACGACCCCCGCCGCCCTTAACGCCGCCAACGAAGAGGCCGTCGGCTCCTTCCTCGCCGGGAGGATTAAGTTGACCGACATCCCCCGCGTCATCGAGAACGTCATAGCTGCGCACGCCGCGCGGCCCGCGCTCGACTTGGAATCCGTCATTGACGCCGACCGAGAGGCGCGCGCGGCGGCCCGCGCCGAAATCGCGCGGCTCGCGGGCGCGGGCGTGGGCGTGGCGTGAAGACATCGGTTTGACCGTCGCGGCGGCGGGCGCGTAAACTTCAAGTTTGAGTGTCGGAAGGGAATTGCGGTGTTTCGTAATCGGCATCAGCGTTCGGGACTGTAATCATGGATAAAATTCTGATCGGGCTTCCCGCCTTCATCTTCATTCTCGGGGCGGCGGTCGTCATCCACGAGTTCGGCCACTTCATCGTCGCCAAGCTGCTCGGCATCCGCGTCGAGACCTTTTCGGTCGGCTTCGGCAAGCGTCTGTGGGGGCGCAAGTGGGGCACGACCGACTACCGCCTGTCGCTCATCCCCTTGGGCGGCTACGTCAAGCTCGGCGGCGACGAGTCGAACGCGGCGGTCGAAGAGGGCGGCACGGAGACCGACATCCCGCCCGGCGAGCGTTTCGACCTGCGCCCGCGCTGGCAGAAATTTCTGGTCGGCGTGGCTGGCCCCGTAATGAACGTTCTGACGGCCATCGCCATCCCGTTCGTCGCCGCGGTGGCCGTCGGCGTCCCGGCGACGCCTTCGCCGGTCGTCGCGCTGGTGGACGAGGGCGGCGCGGCGCAGGTCGCGGGGTTGCGTCCGGGCGACCGCATCGTCGCCTTCAAGGGCGAGCAGAATCCGACGTGGCGTCGCATCAGCGGCCTCGGCATGCTCTCGCCCGACATCGAAGTGCCGGTCGTCGTCGAGCGCGGCGGCGAGCGCGTCGAGCTCAACCTCAAGCCGAAGAAGGAGACGCAGAACGGCAACACCGTCGGCGACGTCGGCTTCGACCCAGACCTCGGCGTCTTCCCCGTCTCGGTCTTCCGCGTGCGCGAAGAGTCGCCGGCCGCGAAGGCCGGACTCGTGGCCGGCGACCGCATCGTCTCGGTCAACGACCAGCCCGCGCGCAACAACCGCCACGTCGTGCAGACGGTGGCCGAGTCGCAGGGGCCGATTCGCATCAAGGTCGAGCGCGGCGGGCAGACCGTCGACCTCGTCACGACCGACGAGCGCATAGAGGAGCGCAAGCTCGGCTTCGAGTTGGACAAGCCGCCCGTCGAGCGCGTGGACGCCGTCTCGGCGCTCTCCTACT
>DASUNL010000537.1:0-5623 GCA_036277175.1 Pyrinomonadaceae bacterium
TAAGGATACCAGTGTTTGCCGTAAGGCACGTAGACCCGCACGCGGTAGCCCTCGCGCGCAAGGCCCTCCTGCAAGTCGCGACGGATGCCGTAGAGCATCTGAAACTCGAACGAGTCGCGCCCCACTCCGGCGCGCTCGGCATACTCCTTCGTCGCCACAATCATCTTTTCGTCGTGCGTCGCGATGCCGTGGTAGACGCCGCTCGACAGGAGCATTTGCATGACGCGCACGTAGTTCGCGTCAACGTCCTTTTTGTCGGGGAAGGCCACCTCGGGCGGCTCGCTGTACGCGCCCTTGCAGATGCGTATACGCGCGGGGATTTTGAGCATCTCCTCGGTGTCGGCGAGCGTGCGGCGCAGGTAGGACTGAAGGACGATGCCGACGGTGTCGAGGCTGAACTCGGCGCGCAGCCGCTTGAAGATGTCGAGCGTGGCTTGCGTGACGGCCGACTGCTCCATGTCGACGCGGACGAAGTTGCCGCGTCGCGCCGCCTCGGCGACGACCGCGCGCGCGTTGCGGTAGGCCAGCTCCGGGTCGATGTCTAAGCCGAACTGCGTGAGCTTAATCGAGACGTTCGAGTCGATGCCGGTCTCGTCGATGCGTTCGAGTATGCGCAGGTACTCGCGCACCTCGCCCTCGGCCTCCTCGACGCTCGCGACCGACTCGTTGAGGTGGTCGAACGAGGCCGTGCAGCCGATGGCGTTGAGGTGACGGATGGCGGCGATGGTCTCTTCGATGTCTTCGCCCGCGACGAAGCGCGTCGTCATCTTCTTGAACGGGCTGAAGCGCGTCGCGAAGTCCTTGAGTCCCTCGTGGCGCGCGAGGTAGAGCAGGGCGTTGCGTGTGACCATTCGACCCTCTTCGTCGGTTGTAAAACGTTGCCGCGTGGCGCAGGAAATATGACTTCGCGACGGACTCGCTCGTGCTATGCTTGGCGCGCTTTTTCAGGGCCTCGCCAAAATCTTCTCAGACGAGTTGGAGCTTACCGAAGGAAGCCCGCGTTGCGCTGGAAGCTTCTCATCATCTCGGCTTTACTCTCGACGCTCGTCGGCGCGGGCGCGTGTCTGGCCGTCGTCCACTACGGCTTGGGCGCGACCGACCGGCTCGACTCGCCCGACGGGTGGGTCGCGGCCGCGTTTCTTCTGCCGCTCGCGGCCGTGACATACGCCAGCATCTTCGTCTACAGGCGCACGGCGCGGCGTCGAGCCTTGCAGGCGGTGCTCGTGGCGCTCGTCTCACTCGCACTCATCTTGGGCGCGCTCGTCGCCGTCTCCGCGTGGGCCGCGCGCAGGCGCGCCGTGCCCCTCGCCCCTTCGCCCGAAATCAGTAATGCCGTTTGAGTATCAGCCCACAGGATATTTAGCCCCGCGCCCGAGCGCAAGCCCGAAGGCGTCGAGCGGCTTCCGCGAACGGCTGTCGAGACTTTAAAGACGAACTATGGGACACCCTGTGAGCGGGACGAGTGAGGGGCGGATGGGGAGTGGGCTGCTGCGCATCCTCGGCGTGAGCTTCGGCGTCGCCGTCATCATCGGCGGCACCATCGGGAGCGGCATCCTGCGCGGGCCGGGCGAGGTGGCGGCGCTGCTCGGCCGCCCGTGGCTCATCATCGCGGTCTGGGCGGCGGTCGGCGTCTACGCGCTGCTCGGCGCGAACTACTTGGCGGAACTGGCGACGGCGCTCCCGAAGGCGGGCGGCCCTTACGTCTACGCGCAACGCGCCTACGGCGACTTCGGCGGCTTCGTCGTCGGCTATAGCGACTGGATCGTCAACACCGCCTCGCTCGCCTACGTGCCCATCGCGTTTGGCGAGTACGCGGTCGCGCTCGTCCCCTCGCTCGCCGGGCGAGAGAAAGCAATCGCCGTCGCCGTCATCGTCGTCTTCACGATTCTCAACTGGGTCGGCCTGCGCGCGGGCAGCGGCACGCAGCAGTTGACGAGCCTCGTCAAGACGGTCGGGCTGCTCGCCTTCATCGTCGCCTGTTTCGCGTTCGGCGGTCAGGCCGACACCGATGCGTCGCGGTTTCCGCCGGTCGCGACGCCTTCAAGCTTCGCGGCGCTGCTTGTCGCGCTCGGCCTCTCTTTCAGACTCGTCCACGGCACTTACCTCGGCTGGAACGCGCCCGTCTACTTCGCCGAAGAGGACACGCGGCCCGGACGCAACCTGCCGCGCTCGCTCTTCGGCGGCGTGCTCATCGTGATGTTCATTTACGTCCTCATCAACGTGGCGTACATGTACGTCCTGCCGCTCCCGCAGTTCGCCGCCTCGAAGCTCCCGGCGGCCGACGCGATGCAGCTCATCTGGGGGCCGCGCGGCGGACAGGTCGTGACGATACTCGCGCTCCTCGTCCTTTTGAGCCTCATCAACGCGGTCTTCATGCTCACACCGCGCACCATCTTTGCGCTCGGTCGCGACCGACTCTTCTCCGCGCACGCCGTGCGTGTGAACGTGGGCGGGACGCCGTTCGTGGCGCTCGGGGTGACGGCCGTCGCGGCGATTATCCTCGCGGCCTACGGAGAGTTCGGGACGCTGTTCGGCGTGAGCGCGTTTTTCGGCGTGACGAACGACGTGCTGCTGACCACGTCGCTCTTCGTCCTGCGACGACGCGAGCCTGATTTGCCGCGACCCTACCGTGCGCGCGGATACCCTTGGCTGCCGCTCCTCTTCCTGCTGGCGGGCGTCGCGCTCTTCGTCGCCTTCATCGCCAGCGACCCGCGACACAGCCTCTTCTCACTCGCCGGACTCGCCGCCAGCGTCCCCGTCTACCTCTTCATCAAGAGCCGGAAGAAGTGACAAGTGACGGGATAGCTGTCAGCGTTCAGCAATCAGCACTCAGTTTACGGCGTCCGCCGCGAAGTAAGCAGCCGCCGCGCTTCGACGCAATCCCTCGCCCGCTCTATAAAAGCTGAATGCTGATAGCTGAGTGCTGAACGCTTCCCCGTCACTCGTCACTTCTTCCGAGGCCGATTTCCGACTGGACGGGCTTGAGGGCGTCGATGACGAAGCGGATGTGTTCTTCGAGCGGGACGCCGAGTTCTTCGACGCCCTGTCGTATGTCGTCGCGGTTGACCGTGCGCGCGAACGCCTTGTCCTTGAGCTTCTTCTTGACGGACGAGACTTCGAGGTCGTCGAGGCTGCGCGAGGGGCGGACGAGCGCGCACGCGACGAGGAAGCCGCACAACTCGTCGGTCGCGAAGAGCGCGCGGGCCATCGGCGTGTCGCGCGCGACGCCCGTGTAGGTCGCGTGGCCGAGGATGGCGCGGATGATTGATTCGGGGTAGCCGCGCCCGCAGAGGATGTTCGAGCCGGTGAAGGGGTGCTGGTCGGCCGTGGGGAACATCTCGTAGTCGAAGTCGTGCAGAAGGCCCGTGATGCCCCACTCGTCGACGTCGGCGTCCGCGCCGCCGTAGTGCGGCGCACAGGCGCGCATCGCGGCCTCGACGGCGAGCGCGTGCTGGCGCAGACTCTTCCCCTTCGTGTACTCGCACAGGAGTTCCCAAGCGTCGTTGCGATCCGGCATCTGTTTACGAAAGACCTCCGTTCGGCTCGAAATTTACTCGCGGCGCGGGCGCGATTTTCTCACGCCGCGCGCCGCCGATTCAACACCGACGCTCTTGATTCGCGGCGCGGCACGTTAGATACTTGCCGCGCCAAGCCGACACCCCGAAAGGTTTTGAGAAGAGACATGAGATTAAAGATGATTGCTCTGATGGCCGTCGCCCTGCTCGCGTCGGCGTCCGTTTCGTCGGGTCAGACCGCGCCGCAGACCTACAAGCCCGCCATCGAATACCAGTCGTTCATGCAGTTGCGCTTCTACGAAAACCAAGGCGGCTTTCTCGTCGAGGACTTGGAGGTGGTCTTCCCTCCCGCCGCCAATCAGAAGGCGACCTTCGTCGTCGCGCGCGCGAGCGGCGAGGTGGTCGCGCGCGTCCCCTTGCGTTTGGAGACGCCGCTCGCCAGCTACACCGCGTTCGGGATGTTTAAGCCCGACGGCGTCCCCGGCAACGCCGCCGTCGGCGAGCCGGGCGATTACGTCCTCTCGGTTCAGATTGACGGCAAGCCCATCACGACGCTCCCCTTCTCGATGAAGCGCGAGCAGAGCAGCGACCCCTTCAACCCGACGACGACCTTCGTGCGCGAAGGGCCTTGGCGCGACCTCGCGTACTTCTCCAACCGGCCCGAAGTGCCCGACAGCCACCTCGAATTCAACTGGTGGACGAGCATGCGCGAGCTTCCCGCCGGCAGCGGCAATAGGCCGCTCGTGACGCTCCACATCATGCACGGCGCGCAGGAGATTGCCGCGACGAGAAGCCCGGTCGTCGTGTCGCAGACCGACTGGCAGTTCTTCTATCAGGAGTTCCACTTCCCGGCCGAGAAACAGGTGCGCTGGATGACGCTGGCCGATTTGACGAAGCGCGATGGCGAGTACACCGTCGTCGCCAAAGTCAACGGCAAGCCGTTTAAGAGCTATCGGGCGGAGGTGCGCGGCGGCCAGCTTCAAAGACACGCGCGCAACCGTCTCGGCTTTGAGCCGCAGACCGACTTCATCTCGCCGCGCCTCGTCGACACCTCCTCGCGCTCGACTTCGAGCTACGCGATGCGCGACACCTACTGGGTCACTAAGAAGTAGGAAGCTGGGTCAACAAGAAGTAGGCGGGCGTCGGCGTCCGGCCGCGCGCCCGAAACGTTCGCTTTGAAAACGGGCGGGCCGGCGGGGCGCGTCCTTGCCCGCGTCTCGCGCCATCCATTAAAATCGCCGCGCGCTCAACAAGTGCGTCTGTGCCGTGCTTTACCCTGTACGATGAAACCCCTTCTCTACGCGGCGCTCGCGGCCTACGCCGTCGCGGCGATTCACTCGATTCTGGCGTTCGTCGGCCGCCGCCGCGCCGTCGAGCGCACCACGCTCGTCTCGCTCGCCGCCGGCTTCATCGCGCACACCGCCTCGATCATCGCCGACTGGGTGACCGACGGCCACTACCCCCTGCTCCACCTGCACGAGACGATATCTTTCCTCGGCTGGACGCTCGTCGTCGCCTACGCGGTCGTCTCCTACCGCTTCCGCGTGCGCGCGCTCGACCTCTTCGTCACGCCGCTCGTGACGCTGCTCGTGCTGTTGTCGAACTTCGCGCGCGGGTGGTCGGGCGTGGCGGCGAGCCGCGTCAACGAGGGCGAGGCGGCGTGGCTCTTCCCCGTCCACACGACGCTGCTCATCTTCGCTTATGCTTCGTTCTTCGTCGCGTTCGCGGCGAGCGTGATGTACCTGCTCCAAGAGCGCGAGCTGCGGCAGAAGACCTTCGGCGCAATCTTCCACCGCCTGCCGAGTTTGACGGCCGTCGACGACATCGGCACGACCTCGGCGAGCGTCGGATTCACGCTCCTTTCGCTCGGCATCATCACGGGCGTCGCGTGGTCGACGGCGCGCACGGGCCGCGTCTGGCACAACGACCCCGTCGAGTTCTTCGCGCTCCTGACGTGGGTGCTGTACCTCGCGATGATTCACTTCCGGACGCAGTGGCGCGGGCGCAAGTCCGCATGGCTCGGCGTCGCCGGTTTCGCCCTCGTCGTCTGCACCTTCGTCGGCGCGATGCTCATCGGCAGCTATCACGGATAGCTGTCAGCGTTCAGC
>DASUNL010000538.1:0-2304 GCA_036277175.1 Pyrinomonadaceae bacterium
CTACACCGCGCGCCGCCTTCGTGCTTCGTGTCTGACTTTCTGTCCTGAGTGCCTTGCTTTCAGTCTTGCGCTTACCGGCTCTTTGCAGAGGAAGACCGGAAGCGGTCAGTGGCCTTCAAGCGAAAGCTCGTGAGGCGGGGAGATTTACACCTTGATCACTTTTTCGGCCTGCGGGCCCTTGGGTCCCTGCGTGACTTCAAACTCGACGGTCTGTCCCTCTTCGAGGGTCTTGAAGCCGTCGCCCTGAATGGCGCTGTAGTGAACGAAGATGTCCGAAGAGCCGGGCTGCTCGATGAAGCCGTAACCCTTCGCGTTGTTGAACCACTTGACCTTACCGGTAATTCTAGGCATAGCAGACGAATCCTCCTAACGATTCGGTTTAAGACGGGCGGCCGAAAGCTTCGGCGGCCGACCCGCGCAGTTGGTTGTGTGAGCCGGTGCGCGCCGGGGAAGCGCGCCCCAAGAGAACCCGGACAAAAGAAAAGCCCGCGCGTCAGGTGGTGTTGCTCTCACCGCGCGCGGACTCGTCAACAGCGGGGACTACCAAAAACTCATTGCCGTAACGCTTGCAAGTGTAACGTGGGGACGGGGTTAAGGTTGCCACCGCCCGTAAACGACGGCGCATACTAAGCGAAAGCGCCGAGGCTGTCAAGGGGAAAATGCCGGAAAAGCCGCGTCTTCAGTTCGACTCGGGCTGCTCGACTTCCTGCTGCGCGGCCGTCTCGCGCGCGGGCAGGTAGTGCGAAGGGCTGACGGCCGCATCCCCGATGCGCACCTCGTAGTGGACGTGCGGGCCGGTCGAGCGCCCCGTCGAGCCGACGCGCCCGACCACGTCGCCGCGCTTCAACTCCTGCCCCTCTACGACTTCAATCTTCGAGAGGTGGCCGTAAGCCGTGACGAGGCCGTTGCCGTGATCGACCTCGACGACGTAGCCGTAACCGTTCTTCGCCCCGGCGAACAGGACGTGGCCGCCGCCCGTGGCGACGACCGGCGACCCCCACGCCGTCGCGATGTCAAGCCCGTCGTGAAATTCACTCGCGCCGCCGCCGAAGGGGTTGTGGCGCGGGCCGTAGTCGTCCGTGACGCGCCCCTCGACGGGCCAGATAGAAGGGATGCGCGCCCGCTCGTGGAGCGCCCGCTCGTGCGTCTGAAGCTCCTGCTCAAGCTGCGCGGCGCGGCTCTCGACGAGCGCGATTGCCGCCGCGTCCAAAATCACGAGCGGGCCGCCCGCGCCGAACCACTCGGACTCGTCCGCCTCGGGGGCGACGCCGGAGATTTCAGAGAGTCGGCGCGAAGCGTCCTCGATGGCGTCGACGCGGTTCTTGAGTTGGTCGAGTTGCTGGCGCTGGCGCTCGTTCTCCTCGCGCAGGCGGTCGTTCTCCTGCTCGATGCGCATGTGCGCGGCCTGCTGCGCCAGCCCGTAGAAGCCGTAGAGGGCGGCGCAGAGCACGACCGCCGAAAGACATGCCGCGGCCTGAATCCAGCGTTCGGGAATCGAGACGTGACGGATGCGGGAGCAATGGCGCGAGGTGCGGGCGACGATGAAAGCGTAAAAACGCTCGTCCTTCTTCATCGGAAATGGGTTCCTTTGGGCACGCCGTCCGCGCCGGCCTCGGGCGAGGCAGACCGCGCGGATGCGCGCGAAAAGGCACTTGCTGCCGAAGCGGCGACGAGTGCGAACTAACCTACTTGTCGGTTCTTAACTTGATGCGAGAACCAGCTTGAATGGTGCCACTCTGTCGGCCCGTCCCCTGTTAAGAAGTGCGTTCGGAGACTAAGGCGAAATAAGTGAGAGCCGCACTAAGGTCGCAAACCCTATCACACGCCCCCTTCGATTGCAACCGCCGACAAGCCTTGTCGCTTGAATGAAATAAAAGCGCAAGAATGAGAACGAGCCGGCGCGCGGCGCGAGAAAAGAGAAGGCCCGCCGGGGCGGCGGCGCACTCTTCGGTGCGCGTTTCCCCGGCGGGCCTCCTTCGGTCTTCAGAGATTTTTCAGGCGGGCGAGACTTAAAGCTCCTCGGCCTCGCGGCGTCTTCGGCCGCGCCCGCGCAGCATCGTCAAGACGATGAGGAGCATGACCGCGACGAACATGATGATGAGCGCGATTTTGATGGCGAGCATCAAAAAGCCCACGAGCGCGATCAACTGCTTGAGCAGCACGATGACGAGCAGGATGACGGTCGTGATTCCGCCCCACTTACCCGCGACCTTCAGAAGAGATAGCATCCGGATAAATCTCCTTCCAACGCTTGTTCGACCCGCCCGACCCTAAGCGTCCCCGTCGGGCTAGGGAGGCGCACAT
>DASUNL010000539.1:0-7399 GCA_036277175.1 Pyrinomonadaceae bacterium
ATGCGCTCCTCCTGCGAGTCGGCGACGAAGACGACGCCGTCCACGCCTTTCAGGATGAGCTTGCGCGATGCGTCGTAGAAGACCTGACCGGGCACGGTGTAGAGGTGAAAGCGCGTCTTGAAGCCGCGCACCGTGCCGAGCTCAAGCGGCATGAAGTCGAAGAAGAGCGTCCGGTCGGTCTCGGTGGCGAGGCTGATGAGCTTGCCCTTCGAGGTTGGCGCGGTCGAGTCGTAGATGTATTGCAGGTTAGTGGTCTTCCCGCACAAACCCGGCCCGTAGTAGACGATCTTGCAGTTGATCTCGCGCGAAGCGTAATTGATGAACGTCATGGCACTCTCGGACTCTCCGACTTCCCCTAGTTGAACAGACTGTCGATGTCCTCGTCCGTAATCTCGGCGAAGAGGGCTTCGTCGGCCTCCTTCTTCTCGGCGGCGATTCGCGTAATCTCCTCGAAGATGGCCGCCAGCTCGCGCGAGGCTTGGCGGACACGCAGCTTGACCAGCCCGAGGCTCGAACGCTCGTCGAAGACGACGACCAGAAGCACCCGCCCGATGATGCAGATGTGTATGCTCTCGCGCTCGCCCTCGTGCGAGAGCGTCGGGAACTCCTTCTCGCCGATGAGCCGAGCCATCCCGCCCGTCGCGGCGACGTTTCCGGCCGCCAGAGAGGCCAGACTCGTCGTGTCAAGATTGCCCACCTCACCGACGACGGCGATCTGCTGCCCGTTCTTGTCCACGAGGAAGACCACGCGCGCAAACGCTTCCATGCGCAGCTTGGTCAGAGCAGAGCGTATCTGCTCATATTGCTGCTCGTGCATTATGATAGGAGTGTCCGTCATCAGTACAGGCTCTTTCTCTGGGCAGGACGCGGACGCGGCGGGGCACAGAAGCTACTCTGATGGAGATGTCCGCTCGGAGCTTAAGTGGTGGAGTTTAGAGGAGTTCGCTCGTCGTCCCGGCCGCACCCGCCCGCGAGTTCTGAAGCGATGGCTAAGCACCGCAACTCCCGAAGGAACTCTAACATAGCGTTCTCAGAGACTTCAACTGTTTTTCTTTGTTGGCCGCGAAGGCTACGTTTCCACAAACCCAGCATTTCCCGCAAATCCCACTCCTACGTTGATTTATGCACGACCCGTGTGTTAAACTGCGCCGTGTTTAGGCGGCTCTTCGTCGAGTGAAGGGCTATCTGTGAAAACCCGAGTGCTTCGCATGAGCGACCCCGTCATCAAGAGCGCGAAAAGGCCCTCCTCCCGCCCCGCTTCCGTCCGCGCTTCCGCAAAAACTTCGGCCAAGAGTCGCAAGCCGGCGGCAAAACCGGCGCGGCCCAAGCCGACGGTCAAGCGTGCGGCCACTAAGGCGAAGGCTCCGGCGCGTAAAGCCGCGCCGTCGAAGGCCGCGCCCGCCTCGAAATCGGCGAAGACCGCGCGCGCCGCGAAGCCCTCGAAGTCTGCGAAGCCTCGCGCCGCAGCCCCCGCGAAGTCCGCGGGAACGAAGAAGGCCGCGGCGTCAAAGGCGCGGCCGCAGAAATCTGCTCCGCCGCGCACGCAGCCGTCAAAAGCTCGCCCTTCGTCCAAGTCGTCCGCGAAACAGACGCCCGCGCGAGTGTCGGCGCGGCCCGCACACCAGCCATCCCCGCCGCGACAACCGACGCGCGACGAGGCGGCGGCGCTCAAGTCCTTCGAGCGCGCCCACAAGGTCTTCGCGCGCGGCAACTTCAGCGAGGCGCGGATGCTCTTCCGCGCGCTCATCGAGCAGCACGCGGGGGCTTCGGAAGTGACCGCGCGCGCGCGCACTTATCTCGCCATCGCCGAGGCGCGCATGCGCCACGAGAGCGCGCTCCCGCGCGACGCCGAGTCGCTCTACGACCGTGGCGTCATCGAGCTTAATCGTGGCGACTACGTCGCGGCCCAAGAGATGTTCGAGCGCGCGCTCAAACGCGAGCCGGAAGCGGCCGACGTGCATTACGCTCTGGCCGCGACGCGCGCACGCCTCGGCTCAATCGAGATGGCCCTGCAATCCCTCGAACGCGCGCTGGCCTTAAAGCCCAACCTGCGCGTCCGCGTCCAGCACGACCCAGACCTCTCCGCACTGCGCAACGAGCCGGAGTACGAGCGGCTGCTGTTTCCGCCGCCGCGCCCGTAAGTTAAGTGGCGTCCGGACAAACGCGCTCTCCCTTTCCGCCCGCGCGCGGCCCGTCCGCGTCCGACTTTTCCAGCTTTCAAAGCCCCTCTCTTTTGGGTATATTGACCGAAGGGGCGAAATTCTGCCTTCGCCCGTCGCCCGTGGGGAGGCCGCAGGGGGTTTAGAAGCTTGTTGCACGCGGAACGTGAGCACGGCCTGAACTTGGTCGCCATCGGAGGCGGCACGGGCCTCTCGACCCTGCTCTCGGGCTTGAAAGAGCTGGTCGGGCGTCCCGTCGGAGCGGGCCTCGCGCTCGAATCCCTCTCGGCCATCGTCACCGTCTCCGACGACGGCGGCAGTTCCGGCCGCCTGCGCGAAGAGCTACAGATGCTCCCGCCCGGCGACATACGCAACTGCATGGTTGCGCTCTCCGAAGACTCCACACTCATCTCGCGCCTGTTCCGCTACCGCTTTCGCGGCGACGGGGACTTGAGCGGACACAGCTTCGGCAACCTCTTCCTCGCCGCACTGACCGAGGTGACGGGCGACTTCAACGAGGCCGTCCGCCTCTCCTCAGAGGTTTTAGCCAGCAAGGGTCGCATCTACCCCGCGACGCTCAACGACGTGCGCCTCGTCGCCGAACTCGAAGACGGCTCGGAGGTACGTGGCGAGACGAACATCACGGCGTCGCGCTCGCCGATTCGGCGTCTAAGGCTTGAGCCGGAGCAGTGTCTACCGCTGCCCGAGGCTCTGGCCGCCATCCGCGCGGCCGACATCATCACGGTCGGCCCCGGCTCGCTCTACACGAGCATCCTCCCCAATCTCTTGGTCGCCCGCGTGGCCGAGTCCATCGGCGACTCACCGGCCGTCAAAATCTTCATCTGCAACCTGATGACGCAACCCGGCGAGACCGACGGCTACAGCGCGCGCCAGCACCTCGAAACCGTCCACGCCTACGCGCCCGAGATTCGCTTCGACTACACGGTCGTCAACGACCGCCCCGTCAGCGCCGAGCAGGCCGACGCTTACGCGGCCGAGGGCGCGCGCCAAATCGGCCTCACCGACCACCTGCTCGAACGCACCTTCGGCGCGGAGACCGAGATCGTGCGCGCCGACCTGCTCGACGACGGCGAGAAGGTGCGTCACAGCCCCGCGAAGCTGGCGCGCGTCATCGCCGCCTGCTACGAGCAGTCGCTCGCGCACGGCGACGTGGTCGCGACCTAAAAGACGACCTATGGACAAGCAGCCACAAACCCCGACACAGGCCGCGCCGACGACAGCGACGGCCGGCGCGCAGCCGCTCGACGTGCTCATCCTCGCCGCCGGCCTCGGCACGCGCATGCGCTCGGCGACGGCGAAGGTTCTGCACAAGTTGGGCGGGCGTCCTCTCATCGCGCACGTCTGCCGCACGGCCGTCGCGCTGATGCGCGAGGCGCGCCCCGTCTACGTCATCGTCGGACACCAAGCGGACGAAGTGCGCCGCGCCGTGACCGAAGAACTCGGCGAGGGCGGCGCGGTCTTCATCACGCAGACCGAGCAGCGCGGCACGGGCGACGCCGTGATGGCCGCGCGCGAGGCTTTGGCCGAAGCAGGCTCGACTCTGCTCATCCTCTCCGGCGACGTGCCGCTCGTGCGCGCCGAGACTTTGGGCGCGCTCATTCACCAGCACCGCACGCATCGCGGTCGCGGCGCGGCCTGCACGCTCTTGAGCGTCCGGCTCGACGACCCGACCGGCTACGGCCGCGTGATACGCGACGCCGAGGGTCGCTTCGAGCGCATCGTCGAACAGAAGGACGCGAGCGCCGAAGAGCGGCAGATAAGCGAAATCAACGCGGGCATCTACTGCTTCGAGACGCGGTCGCTCTTCCCCGCGCTCGAACGTGTGCAGCCCGCCAACGCGCAGGGCGAGTATTACCTGACGGACGTGCCCGGCATCCTGCGCGCCGACGGCGAGGACGTGTCCGTCTTCCTGCACGCCGACGCGCGCGAAGTCTCGGGCATCAACACGCGCGCCGAGTTGGCCGAGTTCGAGCGCATCGTGCGTCATCGAACCTTGCGGCGGCTCATGCTCGACAGCGGCGTCACCTTCATCGACCCGCAGCACACCTACGTCAGCCCCGAGGCGCAAATCGGGCGCGACACGGTCGTCCACCCCGACGTTCACATCGAGGGGCGCACAACCATCGGCGAGGGCTGCGAAATCTGGCCGGGCGCGCGCATACGCGACTCGCGCGTCGGCAACGGCGTCACCGTCAAAGACCACTCCGTCATCCTCGACTCGGAGATTGCCGACAACTGCTCGGTCGGCCCGTTCGCGCACCTCCGCATGAGCGCGCAGATGGAGGAGGGCGCGGTCGTCGGCAACTTCGTCGAGGTCAAGAAGTCGCGGCTCGGCCGCAAGGCCAAGGCGCAGCACCTCACTTACCTCGGCGACGCGACCGTCGGCGACCGCACGAACATCGGCGCGGGCACGATAACCTGCAACTACGACGGCAAGACGAAGCACCCGACCATCATCGAGGAGGACGTCAAAGTCGGCTCCGACACGATGCTCGTCGCGCCCGTCCGCGTCGGCGCGCGCTCCGTCACGGCCGCCGGCTCGGTCGTCACCAAAGACGTCGCGCCCGACACGCTCGTCGCCGGCGTCCCCGCCGAGGTCAAAAAGAAGCTGAACCAAGAGTCGGAAACGCCCGGCGACGCGGACAAAGGAAGCGGCGAAGAGGTCACGACCGCCGCGCAGGGCGGCGAGTAAAGACTCGCGCGAATCTCAGGCGGCCGCCCGCTGTCGGGCGGCCGAACATTCTGGAAGGAAGCAATCGTCTATGTGTGGCATCGTCGGTTACGTCGGTAACAAGCAGGTCGTGCCCGTCATCTTGGACGGGTTGAGGAAGCTCGAATATCGCGGGTACGATTCGGCGGGAATCGCCGTCGTTGACGAGCGGCACGTGCTCGACATCCGTCGCGCCGAGGGGAAACTGCGCAACCTCGAAGAGGCCATCCGGCTTAAGCCGCTCGACGGCACTTACGGCATCGGCCACACGCGCTGGGCGACGCACGGGCGGCCGACCGAGGAGAACGCGCACCCGCACCGCGACTGCACGGGCCGCGTCGTCGTCGTCCATAACGGCATCATCGAAAACTACCTCCAGCTCAAAGACCGCCTGCGCGGAAGCGACCATCTCTTCGTCACCGAGACCGACACCGAGGTCATCGCGCACTTAATCGAAGAGCATCTGAAGCGCGAGCCTTCGTTCGAGCGCGCCGTGCAGGCCATGGTCGGCGAGCTGCGCGGCATCTTCGCGCTCTCCATTATCTCGACCGACGAGCCGGACACCATCGTCGCCGTCCGCCAAGGCCCGCCGGTCGTCATCGGCCTCGGCGACGGCGAGTACTTCGTCGCCTCCGACGTCCCGCCCATCCTCCAACACACGCGCGACGTCTTCTTCCTCGGCGACGGCGAAATCGCGGTGCTCACGCGCGACTCTGTGCGCGTCACGAACTTCGAGGGCGACCCCGTCGAGCCTTCGCGCCAGCGCATCACGTGGGACCCGATCATGGCCGAGAAGGGCGGGTTCAAGCACTTCATGCTCAAGGAGATTTACGAGCAGCCGCGCGCCGTCCGAGACACCGTGCAGGGCCGCCTCTCCTTGGACACGGGGCGCGTCTACCTCGACGAGATGAACATCACGCCGCAGGAGTTCAAACAGTTCGACCGCGCGATGATCGCCGCCTGCGGGACGAGCTGGCACGCGGGACTCGCCGGCAAGTACATGCTCGAACAACTCGCGCGCATCCCGGTCGAAGTCGACTACGCCTCGGAGTTTCGCTACCGCGACCCCGTCATTAACGAGCGGACGCTGCTCATCGTCATCTCGCAGTCGGGCGAGACGGCCGACACCATCGCGGCCCTGCGTGAGGCCAAGGAGCGCGGCGCGAAAATCCTCTCCATCTGCAACGTCCAAGGCTCGATGATTACGCGCGAGTCGGACGGCACGATTCTCACGCACGCCGGCCCGGAGATCGGCGTCGCCTCGACCAAGGCGTTCACGTCCCAGATGGTCGCGCTCTACCTCTTCGCGCTCCACCTCGGACAGCTGCGCGGCACGCTCAGCGAAGACGAGGCGCGCGCGCACGCGCAGCAGTTGGCCGAGCTTCCCGTCAAGATTGAGCACCTCTTGAGCGAGTCGGACGAGTTGGAGGAGCTGGCGAAAGAGTTCTTCCGCTCGACAGATTTTCTCTACCTCGGGCGCGGCATCAACTTCCCCGTCGCGCTCGAAGGCGCGCTCAAGCTCAAAGAGATTTCCTACATCCACGCCGAAGGCTACCCGGCGGGCGAGATGAAGCACGGGCCGAACGCGCTGATTGACGAGCGACTGCCGGTCGTCGTCGTCAACCCGCGCGAGTCGGGCAACCACGCCTCCGAGCTTCGCTACGAGAAGACGCACTCGAACATCGTCGAGGTCAAGGCGCGCGAGGGGCAAGTCATCTCGGTCTTGACCGAGGGCGACGAGATGTCGGCGAAGGTCTCCGACCACGTCATCGAGATTCCCGAATCCTCCGACCTGCTCTCGCCCATCCTCGCCGTCATCCCCCTCCAACTGCTCGCCTACCACATCGCCGTCCGACGCGGCTGCGACGTTGACCAGCCGCGCAACTTGGCGAAGTCAGTGACGGTCGAGTAGGCGGCGGTAGCCGGTCGTGACGCGGATGATTTTGAAGTCGGGCGTGAGGCGCGGGCTGACGGGGTGGTGCGGGAGGCGTGCGCGCTTGCGTTTGGCGCGCTCGAAGTAGACCGTGACGTTACCGCTTTCGGTGAGGCGCGCGCGCAGGGCGCGGATGGCCGCGATGAGCGTGCGCGAGCCGCGCGACGCGCCCGCGAGCGTGAAGCTGTAGATGCCAATTACGCCGCCCGCCTCGCAGGTCTGACAGACGCCCACCTCTTCTTCACCTTCCCCGCGCACGAAAAACCAGTGCTTGACAGACGCGCTGCCGAAGGACAGTTCCCAGCGCGCGAGGTCGAGCTGCGCGTCGCGTCCCGTGCGGCCGAAGCCCTCGGAGTAGAGCGCCGACCAGAGCGCGTGTTCGTCGGGGCGGGCCTCGCGCGCGTGGAGTCCGGCCAAGGCTTCGCGCGGCGTCCACTCGCCGGCGGTCGTCATGTTGGCGCTCACGCGCACGAAGCCGCGCGCGCTCAGTGCGTCTTCGACCGGCTCAGTCTCCAGCCTCTCCTGCTCCAGTTCTTCTTCGACGTAGACATCCGAAGCGCGGCGCTCGCCCTCGGC
>DASUNL010000540.1:0-2245 GCA_036277175.1 Pyrinomonadaceae bacterium
ACGATTTACGATTCACGATTCACGTCTTTTGGAGATTTCAATGGCCGTCATAACCATGCGCGAGGCGCTCAATCAGGCGATGCGCGAAGAGATGCGCAGGGACGAGAACGTCTTTCTGATGGGCGAGGAGGTCGCGGAGTATCAGGGCGCATACAAAGTCTCGAAGGGCCTGCTCGAAGAGTTCGGCGACCGGCGCGTGGTCGATTCGCCGATAACGGAGTTGGGCTTTGCGGGCCTCGGCGTCGGCGCGGCGATGGTCGGCCTGCGCCCCGTCATCGAGTTCATGACGTTTAACTTCTCGATTCTCGCCACCGACCAAATCATCAACTCGGCGGCGAAGATGCGCTACATGTCGGGCGGGCAGTTCAAGATTCCCATTGTCTTTCGCGGCCCGAACGGCTCGGCCTATCAGGTCTCTTCGCAGCACTCGCAGGCGCTCGAATCTTGGTACGCCAACTTCCCCGGCCTCAAGGTCGTGATGCCCTCGACGCCGGCCGACGCCAAAGGACTTCTGAAGAGCGCGATACGCGACGACGACCCCGTCATCTTCCTCGAACAGGAACGCATGTACGGCAACAAGGGCGAAGTCCCCGACGCCGAAGACTTCCTCATCCCTCTGGGCAAGGCCGACGTGAAGCGCGAGGGGAAGGACTGCACCATCGTCGCGCGCTCTTTGATGGTTCCCTTCGCTTTGAAGGCGGCCGAGGAGTTGGAGAAGCTGGGCGTCTCGGTCGAGGTCATCGACCCGCGCACCATCCGGCCGCTCGACATCGAGACAATCATCGCGTCGGTTAAGAAGACGAACCGCGTGGTCGTCGCCGAAGAGTCGCACCCGTTCTGCGGCGTCGCCGCCGAGATAAGCGCGCAGATAATGGAGCGCGCCTTCGACTACTTGGACGCGCCCGTCAAGCGCTTGTCCGCCGCCGACGCGCCGATGCCCTACGCCAAAAATCTCGAACGACTCGCCATCCCCGACGTGGCGCGCCTCGTCGCGGCCGTGCGCGAGGTGGCGTACCTTGACTGATAGTTTTCAGTTTTCGGTTTTCGGTTTTCAGCGAAGGCAAAGCTGTGAACCGCGAGCTAAAAACTGAAAGCTGAAAACTGAGGACTGTTCAATGGCTACGCAGGTCGTAATGCCAAAGCTGTCGCCGACGATGGAAGAGGGGCAGCTCACGCGCTGGCTCAAAAAAGAGGGCGAGCGTGTAAGCGTCGGCGAGCCGCTCGCGGAGGTCGATACTGACAAGGCGACGATGGAGGCGCAGGCGCTCGCGACGGGCGTGCTTCGCAAGGTGCTAGTCGGCGAAGGCGAGACCGTGCCGCTCGGTCAGGTCATCGCCATCATCGGCGAGGCGGACGAAGACATCTCAGCTTTGCTCGCCGAGGCGCAGTCGGGCGCGGGCGCGGCCGAGCGCAAAGAGGAGATTCAGGAGAGCGTCAAGGCGGGCGGCGACGGCGCGCAGACGGAGCTTGCGGGAGTCGTCGCGGAAGGCGCGCGCACGCAGGCCACCGTCAAAGGCCAGCCGCTCAAAGGCGACGTGGGCGGGCAAGAAGGACAACAGCAGACGCAGCAGACGCAGACGGAGTCACAAACGCAACAGACGCAGACGCAGCAGACTCAAGCGAGCGGCGAGGGAGACAAGGGCGCTCAAGGCGGCGACGGCGGTCGCGGCGAGTCGGCGGGTAATGGTCAGGAATCGGGCGGGCGCATCGTCGTCTCGCCGATTGCGGCGCGGATGGCGGCGGACGCTGGCATCAACTTGCGCTCGCTTTCGGGGAGCGGGCCGGGCGGGCGCATCATCAAACGCGACATTGAGGCCGCCATCAGCTCCGGCGCGCAAAAGGCGGGCGCAGAGGCGTCGGGTCAAACGGCCGCCGCCGCACAGTCGCAGCAGCAACCGCAGAAGGAGGCGCAACCCGCGCAGCAGAAGAGCGCGCGGCCGACTTACACGCCGTCGGAGGTCGAGGGCGCTTCGCCATACAAGGACGAGCCGCTTTCGACGATGCGCGCGACCATCGCGCGCCGCCTCGTCACCTCAATCGGCCCCGTCCCGCACTTCTTCCTGACGACCGAAATCGAGATGGACAGAGCGGCCGAGATGCGCCGCTCCATCAACGAGCTCGACCCGGAGCTGAAGGTCAGCGTCAACGACATCATCGTCAAAGTCGCCGCCGCCGCGCTCGTCCAACATCCTTACGTCAACGCCTCGTTTCAGGAGAAGGCCATCCGCTTCTACGAGCGCGCGGA
>DASUNL010000541.1:0-4203 GCA_036277175.1 Pyrinomonadaceae bacterium
ACCGTCGTCGTCAACTCGAACAGAAGACGGCCGTGACCGCACCGACCGTCGTCGGCGAAATCGACGACGTCGATGCGGCCTTCACGGGTTTAGTCACCGAAGCTCCGGATGCTTCCGCCGCAGCGTCGGAGATGTCGGCCGTAGCGCCGGAGGCTTCTGTCGCCGTGCCGGAGGCTTCGGCGGCGACTTCGGGCAACTCGCGCCCGGCCGTCGCCGACTCGGCGACGCCGAAGAAGGACGCGGGCCTCGACCCCGGACTCGCGGCCGTCTTCGACGAGTTCCGCGAGGCGGTCGAGGACGAGGGCGCGGAGCAGGGGACGGCCGACTACGAGACGCACTACGACCTCGGGCTGGCCTACAAAGACATCGAGCTTTACGACCAAGCCATCGAGGCTTTCCAGACCGCCATCGGCGCGTGCGCGCCCGGCGACGGCACGGCGCGCTACCTCCACTGCTGCAACATGCTCGGCCACTGCTTCATGCGGAAGGGGATACCGAAGGCCGCCGCCCTCTGGTTCCGCAAAGGTCTCGACGCGCCCGGCCACACCGAGGACGAGTATCAGGCATTGCGCTACGAACTCGGCACGGCCTACGAGCAGATGGGCGACACGCAGCGCGCCATCGACACCTTCACCGAAGTTTACGGCATCAGCGTCTCCTATCGCGGCGTCGCCGACAAACTGCGCGAGTTGCAGGAGCAGAAGGCTGGTCAATCGTGAATCGTAAATCGTAAATAGATTAAGCCGCGCACGACCTTGAGCTTCGCAATTCGAGTAGCGAGGCTCGCAACTACTATTCACGATTTACGATTTACTATTCACTAATCGAGATGTCCGCACGGCTCACAGTCATCTTCTTCATCGTGCTCTGCCTCGAAGCGGGGCTGGCGCTGACGATCCTGCCGTGGGCGGGCTGGTGGCTCGGCTTGGGCGACTGGGGCGACAACTATCTGCTCGTCTACGCCGCGCAGAAGACCGGCTTCCGAGGCTTGCAGTCGGCCGTCTCTTCGGGCTGGATGCGCGGCGCGGTGACGGGCCTCGGTCTGCTCAACCTCCTGATGGCCTTCTGGGAGATGGCCCACTTCCGCCAGACCGTCCGCGCGCTCAACGCGCACGCCTACGAGCCGAAGCCCCTCGCCGACGCGCGCCCGGCGGCCGACACGACGCCGCGCGCCGCATCGAGCGACGAAGCGCATGCCCCTCGACCTGACGACCCCGCTCTCCTGCCTCATCACGGCGGGCGAGACGACGGGCGCGACGACTCCTGAGAGTGAGGAGTTCGCGCGTCTTACGGCGCTCGTCGCGGCGGCCGTCGCCGCAGGCGTCTCCCTCATCCAACTCCGCGAGAAAAACCTTCCGGCGCGCACGCTCTACGAACTAGCCGCGCGCTCTTCCGACCTCGCGCGCGGGAGCCGCTCGCGCGTCCTCGTCAACGACCGCGCCGACATCGCCCGCGCCGCCGCATGCGACGGCGTACACCTCGCCGCCAACTCACTCGCCGCCTCGACCGTCCGCCGCATCTTCGGCCACGACTTCATCGTCGGCGTCTCGACGCACTCGCTCGCCGAGGCGCGCGAGGCGCGCGACGCCGGCGCGGACTTCGTCATCTTCGGCCCCGTCTTCGACACGCCCTCGAAACGCGCCTACGGACGCCCGCTCGGACTCGACGCGCTCGCCGACGCCGCGCGCACGCTCGCGCCCTTTCCGGTCGTCGCCGTCGGCGGCGTCGCGCGCGAGAACCTCGCGCGCGTCTTCGCGTCGGGCGCGTCGGGCGTCGCCGCCATACGCATGTTCGACGACCCCGCGACGCTCGAAGCGGCCGTGCGCGCCGTCGAGTCGGCCGCCGCGCGCCCACGGAATTAAACTGTTGACCGTCGGACGGCGCGCGTGATACAAGGCGCGGCGAAGCGTGCAATGCGCCCCGACAGCAGAACTTTCGCTCGCCTTGAAATCTCCGACCCCGGTCTCCGAGCACGGGCAATTCGACTAACTTCCGCCGGCCTCACGCCACACCCGAGGCCATATTCGGTTCGGCAGAACCCGTTCAATCTTTAACCCCTCGTCCGTCGGCCCACGACTGTTCGCCGCGCCGCTCACCACTCACTTTACGGAGGTCACTCAATGAGAAGATACGTCGTCCCCATCGTCGGAGCGCTTGCTGTGGTTGTGGTGGCCGGTTTCCTGCTGAGGTATGAGATCATTCGCGAGCTTGAGTGCCGCCTTCAGCGCGTGTACTGCTCTCACGAATGCGACCAAGCGTTCATCCGCGAGCGATTTGCCATTCAAGACGAACGCAACCGGCTCACGGAGGAACGGAATGGTCGCCTCGGCGAGTGCGCAGACCGCTTCGACAGGGACTCGCCCGCCTATCAGCAGTGTTGGGCGCAAGTCATGGAAGCGTTCCAGCCGAGGATGCAGGAACTCAGCCAAAGCGAAATTTTCGCCGTGATGGTGCGAGACACCTGCAAGGAGAATTGCGAAGCGATATGCGGCGAGCGGACGGCGCGGACGGGCGTCATTGACGTCTCCACGCCCGTCGACGTGGAAGTCGGCTGCGTCGAGGGCGGCGCGCCGTGCTTCAAGGAAGTGCCCAAAATCTGCACGGTGATTAGCGGCGCGTGCGGCGAGTGTTGGCGGACGCTCTGCGGCGGGGGCGAGTGGGCCTTCGAGTCGGACGTGCCTTTGGAGGTCACTCTGGCGGCCGCCGCCGACCCGGCGAAAAGCCCGCGCGTGCTCGCCACTTCGTCCGCCAGAGGGAAGGAGGCCGTGCTCGACGTGCCGAAGGATATCAAACTCGACATGGGCGAGCGGCTATACTTCGGGTTCAACTCGCGTGAGAAGACGCGCGGGACTGTCAAGGTGGTCATCCGTCGGAGAAGATAGCGAAAAGCTCAGGAGGCTCATTGATGTCACAGGAGAACGTCGAAGTCGTCCGCCGCATGTACGAGGCCTTCGGGCGCGGCGACATCGCAACGGTCGTCGGCGCGCTCGACGCGGAGATCGAGTGGTGGGAGGCCGAGAATTTCATCTACGCGGACGGCAACCCTTATCGCGGCCCCGAGGCCGTGCTGCACGGCGTCTTCGCGCGCCTCGGCGAAGAGTGGGAAGGTTTCTCCGTCGCGCCCGAAGGGGTGCTCGACGCGGGCGAGACGGCCGTCGGCTACGGCCACTACAGCGGCACCTTCAAGCGCACGGGCGAGCGCGTGCGCGCGCAGTTCGCGCACTTCTTCACCTTGCGCGAGGGAAAGGTCGTGAAGTTCCAACAGTACACAGACACGGCGCAATTCCTGCGCGCGGTCGGCGCGCGCTGAAGAGCGTCCGCGCGGCGGCGCGGCCGGGGCGTGCGTTGGCCTTTTGCGGCGCGTTTGGTTAAAGTTTCGTGCGTGGCGGGGATTGAAGAGAGCGCGGGCGCGGCCGTGCCCGTGGCGCTGACGATTGCGGGCTTCGACCCTTCGGGCGGGGCGGGCGTCGTCGCCGACATCAAGACCTTCACGGCCTTCGGCTGCTTCGCCGCGGCCGTCGTCACGTCCCTAACCTTCCAGAACACGTCGGGCGTCTACGGCGCGGCGCACCAAACTGCGGAGACTGTGCGCGCGCAAGTCCTGCCTGTCGTCGAAGACTTCCGCGTCGCGGGCGCGAAGACCGGCATGCTCCCGACGCGCGAGGTCATCGAAGAGGTCGCGCGACTCTTCCGAGAGACAAGTCTCCCGCCGCCCGTCGTTGACCCGGTCGTGCGCTCGACCTCGGGCTTCGACTTAATCGACGACGACGCGCTCGACGCGCTCCGTCGTCATCTTCTCCCGCTCGCGCGCGTCTTGACGCCCAACATCCCGGAGGCCGAGCGCATCACAAACTTACGCATCCGAGGCGAGCGCGAGATGTTGGAGGCGGCGCGCGCGATGCGCGGGATGGGCGCGCGCGCCGTGCTCGTCAAGGGCGGACACCTCTCGGGCGACGCGCTCGACGTGCTCGACGACGAAGGCCGCGTGACGGTCTACCGCGCGCCTCGCATCGATTCGACCTCGACGCACGGTACGGGCTGCACGCTCGCAGCCGCGACGGCCGCCTGCCTCGCGCGCGGGATGAGTCTCGAAGAGTCGGTCGCGACGGCCAAGCGTTTCGTGACGGACGCGATACGGAGCGCGCCCGGCCTCGGTCGCGGCCACGGCCCCGTCAACCACGCCGTCACGCCGCGCCCCGGCCC
>DASUNL010000542.1:0-8389 GCA_036277175.1 Pyrinomonadaceae bacterium
CGCCGGCGACGTGAAGGTCGTCTCGCCGCTCACCTCCGACCGCGCACGCTTGCGCGCGGCGGTGCGCGCGATGGAGCCGCCGCAGGGGCACACGCGCCTCTACGACGCGGTCAACGCGGCGATGGAGTTCTACGAGCGCGAGGCCGCCGGGTCGCGCCGCCGCGCCGTCATCCTGATGAGCGACGGGCTCGACAGCACGATGCCGAACGTGACGGGCGTCGGCTCGACGCTCGCGTTCGACGAGGTGCGGAGGAGCGTCGAGGAGTTCGACGGCATCGTCTACACGATCTGGACGAGCACCGAGTACGAGGCCTTCAGCCCGCAAGACATCCAGCCGGAGACCTTCGACCTCGCGCACGACCGCATGGCGAGCTTCGCCGAGGCGGGCGGCGGCGTCTTCTACGACGTTGCGAAGCTCGAAGATTTGGCGGGCGCATACGAGCGCGTCATCGAAGACCTCGGCACGGTCTACAGCCTCTCCTACCGCCCCACGAACCGCGCGCGCGACGGGCGCTGGCGCGCCATACGCATCCGCCTCCCACGCCACCCCGGCGCGGTCGCACGCGGCAAAAGCCGCTACCGCGCGAGCTAAACGCGCGCGCCCGCCCGTGCTAAAAGGATTAGGGGAGTCGGCGTGCGTCTCATGGCTAAACTAGAGAAACGGGTCGGCATCGGTTGTGGCGTCTCCGGCGTCTAAGACTTGATTATGCGAACACAGGGACGGAGCGCAGTTTTCTCATTCTTAGTGGTCGCGGCCTTGGCCGCGTCGCTGGCGGGGTGCGGCGATAGGGGCGCGCGGCGGGGCGGGTCGGTGGAGCGCGCGGCCGAGGCGTCTCCGGCGGTCGAGCCGCCCGTGCGGACTTTGCCGCCGCTTCCGGCGCGTCCGCTCTCGCCGAGGCTCGAAGCAGAGCGCACGCGCGCGGCGGTCGAGGCCGCGCGTCTGCGCGGACTCGCGTGGCTCGCGCCCGTCGGGATGACGGAGCTTTCCGGTTGGGAGTACGGCACGCGCACGAGGGAACTGGCCGACGTGCTCGGCGGCGACGACCTCGCGGCCTTGAGCCGACTCGCCGTCGCCGGGGGCATCCTGCCCGAAGGGACAGACCTCGCCGCGCTCGCCTCGACCTTTACGGCCGTCGCGGCCGACGCCACCTACTCGCCGCTCGACAAACAGGTGCTCCTCGTCTCCGGCAGCGCGAAAGACGTTAAAGACTCGGCGCGTCGTCACTCTCTGTTCACGCACGAGCACGTCCACGCGCTTCAAGACCAGCACTTCGACCTGCTCCGCATGCTGCTCGCGCGCCCCTACAACTTCGACCGCACGGAGGCCGCCTTCGCCGTCGTCGAGGGCGACGCCGTCAACGTGCAGCGTCGGCTCGAAGAGGGCGACGCCGCGTTCGCGCGCCGCCCACTCTCGGAAATCTGGCGGCAGGAGGACGCGCGTTTCGCCACGGCGCGTCGTCAGGTCGGCGCGTTCTTCCCGCCGCTACTCACGGAGACTTTCTTCTTCCGCTACCGCGACGGCTCGCGCTTCGTCGAGGCCGTGCGCCGCGCGCGTCCCGGCGCGGACGCCGCCAACGAGTTGTTCCGTCGGCCGCCCGCCTCGACCGAGCAGGTGCTACACCCCGAAAAGTATCTCGCCGGAGAAGGCCCGCGTGAGGCCGCGCTCGACGAGCCTCGGTTCGCGAGCGAGGGTTGGCGCGCGCCCGCCTCGACGCCGCTCGGCGAGATGGGCGTGCGCGGTCTGCTCTTGGCCGGTGTCGCCGCGCAGGAGGCCGAGCGCGCGGCGGCGGGTTGGGGCGGCGACCGCGCCTACGTCTTCGAGCGCGAAGGCTCGCCGCCGCTCTTCGCTTGGCGCACGCTCTGGGATAAGCCTTCGGACGCCGCCGAGTTCTTCCGCGCCTACAACTCACTTCTCCGCCGCACGACGCGCGCCGGGACGGATGAGTCGGAGGCGCAAAGAGGCGTCGGCGAGTCGCAGGCGCGTGAAGTCGTCTGGCGCGACGGCGCGTTGGTCATCGTCGTGAGGCTCGAAGCGGACGCGGTTCTCATCCTGCGCGGCGCGGAAGCCGACGTTCAATCAGCCGCGCGTCTGGCGCGCGCGGGGTGAAGTGTTGCGGCCGCGCCGATTCGCGAGTATTCTGTTTGTCACAAGCCCCGGCCGAAACTTCCGTAGCGGAGTCGGCTTCCACCTTGAGAGGAGAAGTTTAGACATGAGACAGGTGTGCAGAACATTCGCACGGTCTCTCTCCATCCTTACGTTCGTCGCTTTGGCGGCCGGCCTCGTCGCGGCGCAAGGGTCTCGGAGTCGAGACCTGCGTCTCATCTCGGCGCGCGCCGGAGGCATCAACTACGTGTCGGGCGAGGCGCGCGTGCTCGCGGCCGGAGAGACGAGCTGGCGCGCGCTCGACACCTCGCACGAACTCGCGAGCGGCGACGCCGTGAAGACGGGCGCGGCCGGTAGGCTCGAAGTGCTTTTGAATCCCGGCTCGTACCTGCGCGTCGGCGAGCAGACCGAATTCGAGATGGCCGACACGTCGCTCGAAGGCGTGCGCGTGCGCGTCGTGCGCGGCAGCGTCCTCGTCGAGGCGGCCGGCTACGACGACCTCGACCCCTCGATTACGGTCGCGACGCCGCAGACCGAAGTCGCGATCATGCGAAGCGGCATCTACCGCATCAACGTGCTCGCGGGCGGGCTGACTGAAGTCGTGGTTGTGAAGGGGCGCGCGAACGTGGGCGGAACCGTCGTCAAGTCGGACAAGGTGGCGAGGGTCGGCGCGGCGGGCGTCGAAGTCGCCAAGTACGACAAGAAGCGGCGCGACGACCTCGACCAGTGGAGCAAGGAGCGCGGCGACGATTTGGCCGAGGCTAACCGCAGCTTCTCGCGCCGCACGATGCGCTCGCTTCTCGCCGACTCGCGCTGGGACAGTCTCTTCTACGGCGGCTCGCGCTACGACTACAGCTTCATGCAGGGCGTCTGGGTCTACAACTCGATTACGAGGTGCTACACCTTCATGCCGCTCTCCGGCGGCTGGCGCTCGCCCTACGGCTCGTTCTACAACAACCCATTCTTCATCCCCTCCGTTCGGAACTGCATCGGCTGCCACGGCCGTGGGAGCGGGCCAATCATCGATGGCCGCAACACCGGCGGCGGCAACGCGGGACAGCCGCCCGTCGCGCGGCCGAACTTCCCCGCGCCGCCGCGCCAGTCGCCCACGGGAGGCGGCGTGAGACCGACCGCCGCGCCGCCGCGCGAACACGCGCGACCGGCCGCGGCCGAGCGTCCCGCCGGACACGCACGCGGATCGGCCACGCGCCGCGACCAGTAGAGACGGAAGTAGTTTTCAGTTTTCGGTTTTCAGTTTTCAGAAAAACACAAAGAGGTCGGGCGGCAACTTAAAAGCCGTCCGACCTCTTTCCCTTTACTCAAGACCGAAAACGGATTTCTGCCTCTTTGCCGAAAACTGAAAACTGTTCTTCACCTCTGCGCGATTTCGTCGGCGACGGCGAGCGCGGCGTGTGTGACGGCGGCGACGCCGTTGCCGGGGAAGACGGTGTCACCGACCATGAAGAGATGCGGGATGGGCGTCCGGTGCGTGAGGGCCGAGGGCGTGAGCGCGTCGGGCGTCTGCCACATGCCGCCGACGTGGCCGAGCCTGCGCCGCGTCCGCTCGTAGAAGGTGCGCGGCGTCTCAGTCTCTATGACCTCGACGCTCGCGCCCAACTCCGGCATTGACGCATGCACGCGCGCCCACAAAGTTTCGAGCGCGGCTTGGTCTTGCGCCTCGTGCTCAGCCTCGTCCTCGTGGAAAGTGAACCAGCGCGCGGCCTCCGTGAAGGTCGAGACGGTCGCGGCCCTCTGTCCTTCGGGCGCGCGCGCGTCCCAGTCGGGCGCGGTTGAGAACGTGAAGAGCGACTCCTCGGCGTCGAACTCCGCGCCCTCGTTCCAGTCGGTCAGCGCGAGAACGTTCGCGGCCGGGAGTCTCTGCGCGCCCTCCTCTTCGAGTCCGAGGAGAAGAAGATACGCGCCCCACCCGCGCAGGCTCTTGAGACGCGCGCGCATGTCGGCGGGCGTGCGCGTGTGGCCGACGAGTTTGCCGTAGGTGTCCCACGCCGTGAGGTTGCTCAGGACGGCGCGGCTCGCCTCGACGCGCTCGCCGCTCAATAGCTCGACCCCGTCGGCGCGGCCCGCCGCGTCGAACGAAAGGCGCAGCGCGGTCGCGCCGGTACGTACAACGCCGCCGCTCTTCTTAATCGACTCCGCGAGCGTCGAGGCGAGCGACGCCCCGCCGCCGCGCATCGCGTACATGCCGCGCAAGGGTTGCGAGAGCGCGACGGCCGCGTAGAGGTAAGAGCACTGACCGCTCGGCACTTGCGCGAAGATTTGGAGCTGCGCGTCGATGAAGCGTCGGAAGCGCCGGGAGGTGTCGCCGAGGTGTTGGGCGGCCGTGTGCGTGGCGCGCGCGAGGACGACGGGGGCGAGTCGCGGCTCGGAGGCGATGAGCTTGAGTCGGCCGAGACGCGAGAGCGTGGCGAGGGAGGGGAAGCGTTGCGCGGCACGTTGGAGTGCGTCGGCGACGGGCAGAAGCTCGCGGTAGAAGCGGCACGCCGCGTCGGCGCATTCGGGGAAGGCCGCGCGCAGCTCCGCGAAGTGCGCGTCGCCTTCGAGTCCGACGCGCACGTCTGTTGCGTCGGGCAGGCGCACGACGTAAGGGGGCGCGATGCGTCGCACTTCGGGCGCGTCGACGGGCAGCTCCGCGAAGACGCGCTCGTGTATGTCGCCCGTTTGCCAAGAGCTGTAAAGCCCCGCGCCCGGCTCGAAGCGGTAGCCCGCGTGCTCAAGCGTCGCGGCGCACCCGCCTGTGCGCGCCTCGCGTTCGACGAGACAGACCGACATGCCGCGCGCGGCCAAGAGCGCGGCCGCCGTCAGCCCGCCGATGCCGCCGCCGACGACCACGACCTCGTAGGCCATAAGCTCAGAACGGAAACGACGCGGCGAGCGCGAAGAGTAGGGCCGAGACGGGCTGCTGCGGCTCGACGGGCGGGGCAATCGGGTTGAAGTATTCGTAGACGAGGCCGAGGCATTGCAGGCCGTTGAAGACGGCGTGGATGACGACGCAGGGCAGGAGTTTGCCCGTCATCGCGCGCACGAGCGTGAGCGACAGAGAGAGCAAGGTGATGGCGGCGATGACGCCCAAGTTGTTGTAGTACTGCTGGACGTGTACGAAGGCGAAGAGCGCGGAGACGAGGAAGACGGCAAAGGTCGTGTTCGTCGCGCGGCGCACGGCCGGGTAAAGCACGCCACGGTAGACCAACTCCTCGACGAGCGGCGCGGTGAACGTCGCCATGAAGACGGCCGCGAAGCGCGTCTCGGCGGAGCTTTCCAGCATCTCGTCGAAAGGGGTCTTGCCGCCCTTCAACAGCGCGACGAGCACGAGTCCGACGACGAGCAGCACGAAGGCCGCCGCCGCGCTCGCCCAGAAGCCGAAATACTTGCCCCAACTCATGCCGAGCGTGCGCCAGAAGGGGCGTCGGCCCGCGCCCGTCGCGACCAGCCAGACGAGCGCGACGATGAGCAGGTGCGCCGGGATGTTTGCGACGACCGAGGCGAGGACGGCCTGCGGGTCGTGTTTGATGGCAGCGTCAATCGCCTCCGGCGTGAGCGGGCGGCCGCGCCAGACGAGGTAGCCGACGAGCGCCGTGAGCGGGACGAGGACGAGGATGAACATGCTCGCGACCCAGACGAGGAAGGCCGAGGGCGCGCCCCACGGCGGGTCGTCCGGGTCGGGCACGGACGGCGCGTCGGGCGCTTCCGGCGCGTGTCGGAAGTCGGCGTAAGAGTTTCGCGGAAGGGGTTCAAGCGGCGTGCTCACGCACGCGAGTGTAAGGGCCGCGCGGCGCACGGTCAACAGAGAAGCGTTCAGCCGTCAGCACTCAGCGTTCAGCCCGCAGCCACGCGCCGCGTCGGGCGTTGCCTCGTGCAGGTGAACGTCACGGCCCGCCGTCTTTAAGCTGACTGCTGAAAGCTGAATGCTGACCGCTTCTAATCAGAAGTGTCGCGCGATGGCGCGGCGCACGTCGTCCATCAGACGCGGGAGGTCTTCGTCGGTCAATCCCTCGGTGGGGACGGGCGGGTCGATGTAGAGGTCGACGGGGCCGGGGCGGAAGAGGTATGAGTCGCGCGGGAGCACGCGGCGCGTGCCGATGATGGCGACGGGGACGGCCGGCGCTCCCGTCTGCAACGCCAGCTTGAAGCCGCCCTTCTTGAAGGGCTGGAGAGAGCCGTCGCGCGTGCGCGTGCCTTCGGGGAAGATGAAGGCCGAGACGCCGCCGCGAATCCCGTCGGTCGCGCGGCGCAAAGATTCGACGGCCTCTGTCGTCGAGCCGCGATTGATGGAGATGTGCCCGCCGCGCCGCATGTGCCAGCCGAGGAAGGGAATCTGGAAGACCTCGCGCTTGGCGACGATGCGCAGTTGCGCCGGCAGATAACCGAGCATGACGGGGATGTCCATCCAACTCTGGTGCGTCGAAAGAAAGACGTAGCTTTGGCCCGCGCGCAGGTGCTCCGCGCCATGGACGCGCACGTCGAGCAGAGCCGTGCGCACAATCATCCTGCTCCAAGTCCGCGCGCACCAATGTTGAAGGTGACCGCGCGCGTCGAAGAGCGAGAGCAGGAGCGAGAGCGACCCCATCAGGACGGTGTAGAGCGCGACGAGCGGCCAAGCGACGGCCGTGCGGAGATAGTCGGCGGGCGTCGGAGGACGCGGCGCGGGCGTGCGCGGCTCGTCCGCCGCTACAGGCGGACTTTCAGACACTTCGTAGCGTTCGACTTGTCGCGTCATCAGACGAAGCGAAAGACCAAGCGGAAGCGGATTTGAAATCTCAAATCTCAAATCTCAAAATTGAAATCTCAAATCTCAAATCTTAGATTTCAAATCTCAAATCTGAAATATCGAATCTGAGATTTCAGATTTCAGTTTGAGCATTGAAGCCGAGACGCACGGCGGCGAGGAGGAGGCCGATGACGGTCTTCGCGTCCTCTATCTCGCGCGAGTCGATCATCGCGAGGGCGCGCGCGAAGGGCAGGCGGACGACCTCGACCAACTCGTCCTCTTCGAGCGACTGCCGGGTCTCGGTCAAATCCGTCGCGAGGAAGAGCCAGAGCTTCTCGGAGCAGAAGCCGGGCGTCGTGTAAAACTCGGCGAGCGGTTCGAGCCGCCCGGCCCGCACGCCCAACTCCTCCTCCGTCTCGCGCGCCGCGCACTCACGGGGCCGCTCGCCCTCTTCGAGCCGCCCGGCCGGAAGCTCAAGCAGGTAACGCGCCGTCGGGTGACGATACTGTTTGACGAGCGCGACCGTTGCGTCCGCGAAGACGGCGACGACGCCCGCGCCGCCCGGATGCTCGACGACCTCGCGCGTGTAAGTGACCGCGCCCTCGCGCACCGTGTCGCGCGCCACCGAGAAGACGCGCCCGCGATAAATCTCCTCGCGGCCCTCGACCTCGGGCGTCTCTCCGTCAGTCGTGTCCATTTAGTTTTCGGCGAAACCCTTCCGGCGAAAAGTCGCTCGACTGAAAGTCATTCGCGCGGGCGGTCGCGCGGCCCGGCCGTCCGCTCCTCGTTAAAGCGTATGCCGCTGATTTCGGAGTCGAAGTAGAAGCGCGCGCGGCCCGTGGGGAACCACCCGCCGGCCTCCTCGGGGTCGGCGTTGATGCTGTAGAACGCGGGCACACCTTCCGACGGCGGCGTGACGCGCATCGTGAAGACGTAGCCGTCGAGCACGGGTCGCTCGCCCGCGAAAACCCGTTCGATGAGCTGCGTCTCGACCAACTCGTCGAACGTGGCGTAGCGGCCGAGGCTATCCTTGTAAGCATGCTGCGCGGTGGCGAGCGTCTTCACGGTCTGATAGGCCACCGTCTCGTTGCGCACGACAATCGTCTCGCGGTAGGCCGGGATGCCGAGCCCGAGCAGGAGCGCGACGAGCGGGAGGATGACGAGCAGCCCGACGCCCGCGACGACGAACAACATGAACATCGGCCCGCGCTTCTTCTTCTTCTCTTCGCTCATCTCTGAATCCTCTCCTTCACACGTCGCGCGCGGCTTGCAGCGCAGCCTTCGCCTCGCCGACGAGGTAGAGCGAGCCGGTCACGCAGATGAGTCCGCCCGCGGGCGTCAGCGTGCGCGCGAGCGTGAGCGCGTCCGAGACGCTGGGCGCGAGCGCGATTGTACTCAAATCGTGGCGCGGCGGTGTAGCGTAAATCAACTCCTCGGGCGCGGCGGCGCGCACGTTGTCGGGCCGCGTCAGCACGAGACGCTCGGCGACGGGGAAGAGTTCCGCGCCGATTGCGCGCACGTCCTTGTCGCGCATCGCGCCGAAGACGAGCGTGACGGGC
>DASUNL010000543.1:0-9441 GCA_036277175.1 Pyrinomonadaceae bacterium
GCCAATGGGCCCGGTTGTGCCCATAAACGGACGTACCTGCAACGAAGCCGTCGCCACCAACCGCCCCTCTGCCGCGACCACCAACGTCGCCCTGACCGTCTCGTCACAGAACAGCTCACGCTCAGTACCCGCCGCATCCCAAGTCTCAGTAGGATACGCGCGGCCCAAGAGCGCCGCCAAAGCTCCAGCCTCCTCAACTTGAGCACGCCGGATTACCAGCGGCGCAGCCAGAATCGGCATTGCCGGAACACCAAAGAGCGTCGGCCGCCGCATCGTGACGTCGACCGGCACCGCAAGCGCATCGGATTTCTCACTCATCGGGCTGGCGAACGGACCAGCATCAGCCGCGCCGCTCTGATGGAGCGGGAACGCGCTCGGGCCGCTTCTGGTTTTCAAAATGACTCCGATCTTGGGGCCGCAAAGCGGTTCACCCGCACTTTTGATGACGAGAGATTTTAGCGGCAGGCTACAGTAGGATTACGTTAGCGCTTTAAGTCCGTCGTCCAGTTCAGGACGACGGTGACGGGCGCGGGGGCGGTCTCTTCGACGAGCACTTTAACGAGGAAGCGTCGGCCGTCGGCGGCGACGTCATAGGGAGAGTCGCCGCTGATCGAGCCGACTCGGGGCTCGAAGAGCGGCTCGGGGATGTCGGCCTCGAACGTGTCGGAACTCCCGTCGACTTCGACCGCCATCAGTTTCCCGTCCGCCGAGAGGTAGAACAGCTCGCGCCCGTCGCGCCGCCATCGGGGCGAGCCCCCGCCGCCGTTCGAGACCTGCCACTTGCCGCCCGAAGCCGGGAAGCTCTGCACGTAGACCTCATACTTCCCGGACTCGTCCGAGATGTATGCGATCCAACGCCCGTCGGGCGAGAAGCGTCCCCCCCCTTCCTGAAAGTCCGTCCGCACGAAAGGCTCAGGCCGCCGCTCCCCGAAAAGCGGCAGCACCCACAGGTCGGAGCTTTGCCGGCTCATGGCGTTATACAGGACGTGACGCCCGTCGGGCGACCAGTCGTTGGCAATCTTCGCGTCCTCCGTCTTGAGGAGGAGCTCCTCGCCGCCCGCGCCGCTCGAAAGCTTCTGGTAGAGGTTCGGCAGGCCCTCCCTCATCGAGGAGAAGACGACGCGGCCGCCGTCGGGCGACCAGACCGCGTCGCCGTCGTTCGCCGGGTCGAACGTCAGGCGTGAGGCGGCGCCGCGCGCGAGCTCTAACAGCCAGACGTCGCTGGCCCCCGTTTCCGTGTCGAGGCGTTGGAACGCGACGCGCTTCCCGTCGGGCGAGAGGCGGATGTCCGAGTAGTGCCCGGCCGCGCCGACCGTGTCGAGTTGTTTGCCCGCCCGATCGAACCAGACGAGTTGCGTGTCCGCCGCCGCGGTGTTAGTGCGGTAGAGGAGCGTGCCCGTCTCCGAGACGGAGAAGTGCGCCCGCGCGTTGCCCAGTGTGAAGCCGATCTGTTTGACGACGGGGACGGCCTCGCCCGTCAGCTCCAGCCTGTCGGCGTCGAAGGGCCGCGCCACCAGTGTGCCCTCGCGCGCGTAGAGCAGGTAGCCCGGCGGCGCGTAAGCCACGCTCGATTCGACGTCGAGCAGCAGGCGGGTCTGCTTCGAGTCGAGCGAGCCGAGGAAGATCGCGCTCTTCTCCTGCGGCGAGGTGCCGGTGACGTACAGGAAGTGGCGGCCGTCGGGCAGGAAGTGTGGCCATGCGTGGACGTATTCGTTGCGCGACTTGTCGAGCGTGGTCAGGGGCTCGGGCGTGCCGCCGGCGGCGGGGATGCGGTAGAGGCCCTCCGTGGAGTTGCGGGAGAAGACGATGACCCCGTCGCGATTCCACGCGCCGCCCACGCTGACGGCGTCAGACAGCGTCTGCGCCGGCCCGCCCGAGACGTCAAGCTTCTTGAGCTTGCCTGCGGCGATAAAACCTATGGAGCGGCCGTCCGGCGACCAGAAGGGCTGGTCGCCGGCTTCGGTCCCGGCCAACTGCTGCGCGTCGAGCGCGTCGAGCGGCCGCAGCCAGAGGCTCTGTCTCCCGACAGCGTCCCTGACAACCAAGACCACGCGGCGGCCGTCGGGCGAGATCACGGGTGCGCCCACGACCTCTCCCTCCCCCGGCGGAGTTATCAGGAAGCGCGCCGCGGCGGCCGGCGCTTCCTGCGGCGCGCGCCGCAGGGGGGGAAGAACTAGAGCCAACAACGCCGCCAGCAGTGCCGCGCCCGCAACGCCCCACGCGAAGAGTTCACGGCGTCTGATGCCACGGCCCGCGAGCGCGTGCGTCGCGGTCGCCTGCCCGCCCGAGACGGCGGTCGCGCCCGACAGAGCTTCGAGGGCGAAGGCGAGGTCGTTGGCGGAATGAAACCGCGCCGCCGGGTTCTTCTCCAAGCAGTGCAGCACGAGCCGTTCGAGCGCGGGTGAAACCGCGCTGTTCGACTCGGAGAGGTCGGGCGGGTCTTCCTTCAGGATGGCACTCAGGGTGTCGGCCGCCGACTCGCCGCGAAAAGCGCGGTGCCCCGCGAGCATCTCGTAGAGGACGGCCCCGAATGAGAAGATGTCGGCGCGGTGATCCACCTTCTGCCCGCGCACCTGCTCGGGCGCCATGTAGCCGACAGTCCCCATCACCGCGCCGGGGTCCGTGTCCAAGCGCCGCGTCGGAATCTCCGTCTGTGACTGCCGCCCGTCCCCTTGCGTCAGCTTCGCCAGCCCGAAGTCCAGAATCTTCGCGCGCCCGTCCGAAGTGATGAAGATGTTTTCGGGCTTGAGGTCGCGATGCACGATTCCGCGCTCGTGCGCGGCGGCGAGGCCGCGCGCGATCTGCGATGCGTAGTCGACAGCCTTGCGCTGCGAGAGCGGCGCGCCCCGCAGCTTCTCGCGCAGCGTCTCGCCTTCGAGCAACTCGGAGACGACGAAGGGCGCGCCGTCGTGCTGCCCAACGTCGTGGACGGCGAGGACGTTCGGGTGGTTGAGCGCGCCGGCGGCGCAAGCCTCCTGCTCGAAGCGCGCGAGGCGCTCGGCGTCAGCCGAGAACTGCGCGGGCATCACTTTGATCGCCACGTCGCGCCCTATCTTCGGGTCGCGCGCGAGATAGACCTCGCCCATCCCGCCCTCGCCGAGCAGGGAGCGGATTTCGTAGCGGCCGAGGCGGGTGTTAGGGGAAAGAGCCATGCGCGAAAGTCACGGAACGATGCCAGCAGATTGCACAAGAATCTGTTATCAAAGTGCGAAAAGTCAACCACTTCGCTGGGGCTTATTCGAGGAAGTCAGGAGGATTTGGCGCGAGTCAGCCGCCTACAAGCGTGAGGAGGAAGCCGAGCGTATCGGCGAGCTGGTCGGGGCGGGTTACGCCGAAGACCGGGGGCAGGTGACGCCCGAGAGGCGCGCGTCTCCGCTCGAACTCTTCCGGCTTGAGGTTGTGCGCGGCGACTACTTCCGGCGTGATGGTCTCAGAGTTCATGGCGGAGAAAACGGCAGCAGCCCCTGTTCGAATTATCCGGCTGTCAGATGGACAGCACAGGGTAAAGGCTCGCGCCGTTTTCTTCAAACCGCGCAGGTCAGTTCTCACTGCTGCGCGCCGGCCTCGGCCGGCTTCTTCTATTCGAGCGCCTCGTCGAGCGCGTCGCGCAGCTCCGCCGGCTTGACGCGCCCCCTGTGTTTGAAGACGAGCGCGCCCGAGCGGTCGTAGAGGAAGGTCGCGGGAAGCTGGCCGCTCCACGTCTGATCCACGAGGTTGATGGCGGCGTCCGAGTCGTCGGCGTTCAGAAGGTAAGAGGGGAAGGCCGTGGCCCGCGCCTCGGCCAGAAACTCCGGCACGGCCCCCGCGATGTCCGAAGGGTCGTCGAGCGAGACGAGGACGAAGTCGAGCGTGTCGGGGCCGTACTGCCCGCGAATCTCGACGAGGTCGGGGAACTCCTCGCGGCAGGGCACGCACCATGTCGCCCAGAAGTTGACGAGCAGCGGGCGCTCGCGCCCGGCGCCCGCGCCGAGGAGAGACTTGAGGTCTGCCTCCTTGATCTCGGTCACCTTCGGGGCGGCCGCCGCCGACTTCACGCCGCCGCCTTCCGGCTTCGCGGCACCGCCCTGCGGTTTGGCCGCAGGCTTCGCCGCGCCCTGCTTCGGCGCCGCGCCCTGCCCGGCGCACGCGGTCGCGAGTCCAGCCGCGCAGGCGAGCGCCGCGCAGAGCGCCGCAGCCGTCAGACGTCCCCTCGTCATTCCCGTACAGCCTTCCTCTCTTACCCGCGCTTGATGGAGCACCCGAACGCCTTGGCCTCGGCCTTCTCGACGGGCTTGCCGGCGAGCGTCGCCTCGATGGCGTCGCGCAGCTCGGTCGAGGTGATGACGTAGCCGTAGCGCGCGTTGTCGATGCGGCCGTGGTAGACGAGCTTGCCGGAGGCGTCGAGCAGGTAAGCCTCGGGCGTGACCTGCGCGTCGTAGCGGTCGGCGATCTGGTTGCCGGGGTCCTTCAGGATGGTGAAGTTGAGCCCGTTGGCGGCGGCGTGCTGCTTGACTTCGGCGGCCGGCTCGGTCGAGTTCGAGTTGATGCCGACGACGTTAACGCCGCGCGCGCGGTAGTCGTCCGCGAGCTTCTGCATGCGCGCGTTGTAGGCGTTCGAGACCGGGCACTGGGTCGCGATGAAGAAGATGAGCGTGCCCGACTCGCCCTTGAGCGAGGCGAGCGAGTGCGCGCGGCCGTCGGCGTCGGGCAGCGTGAAGTCGGGGGCGGCGGCCCCGATGGCGAGCGCGGCCTTCGCGTTCGGCGTGTCGGAAGCCTCTGTCCCGCACGCCGCCGTAAAGGCGAGCGCGAGCAGGAGTGCGAGTGCGGAGAGCTTATTCATACCTTGTCTTCAGACTCCTTTCGGGAAAGTCTGGGAAGTGGCGCCAGCTGCCTGACGGAGGGCAGGCTCCTTCATACCGTCACTAGACATATAACGCGCCCTGCGGCGGATTATTAACAACGCTGAGAATTTATTTTCGTGCTTCGTAAAGAGCATGAGCGCCTGCGGCGCTGAAGGCGGTCGAGACGGAGTCGGTCGGGCGTGCCGAGTATAAATCAGCTTGACGTGCGCGCACTCGGGCTGGGTGCCCGAGATGCACCGCGTCGGGGCGAGTTCAGGGTCTACTTCGCCGCGCGCGACAAGCACGCGCGCGAGCTGTGCATCGGCGTGGGCAGGTCCTACGTTGGAACTGACATTTTACGAATCACACGGCTGGAAAATTATGAATAAGCGGTAGGGACATTAAGCCCGTCCGTGAAATTTTAGCGCCTGTAGAAAAAGCCCGTGTGTTACGGGCTTTTTCTGTTGTGGCTTTCTTTTGGAGTCTTGAGGGTAGACTTGTCCGGGTTAGCGAAAGACACTGAAGGTCAGGGCGAGTGTCTGGACGGTCTGGGCTTCTGAGCCGATTGGGTCGGCACGGCGGTAGGTCAGTTCGAGCGACGCGGGCCTCATGTCCGTCACGCGGCGCAGGTAGAACTGGACGCCCCCGCTTACTTGCAGGATGTAATCCGTGGCCCACTCCGTCGTCGCCCCCTCGGGCGTCGCCGGCTTTAACGAAAACTCGCCGACGCCGAAACCCGTCTCCACACGCCCGATCAGGCCGCCGAACGTCTTCTCGGTGACGCGCGGCCTCTGGACGAACTGCAAACCCGTGAGCACCCCCAACTCGGGGCGAGGCTCAGGCTCTTGCAGTTTGTCCGCGAGGTTATTGAGGACTGCTTGCCCGCCGACCGTCCACTGCACGCGCCCTTCGGCCAAGCGCGACAACACGAACCGGTATGTCCCCATCGCCGTGAGCAGAGGGTCGGAGCCCGAGAGGCTAGCGCCCGCGCTGAGCGTCACCTCGTGCCGCCCCACCTGACCGGCGAGCGGCGCAGGCTCTATCGGCCAGTAGACCCCGTAATCTTTCCCCGTCCCCTGCTTCATGTATATATGAAACGCACGCTTGTCGGCCGCGCTCCAAGACGCGGAGGCGACGTCGAACGCCGCTTTGATTAATGCGTCGGCCTCAACGCACTCGCAACTGCACCGGATGTCGAAGATGGAGCCGAAAATGCTCTCGCCCGGTTTCGCAATCTGGCGCGGGTCTTTGAGGTGGGATTCCGCCCAAGCCTTGCGCAGGTCGTCCGGCAGCCCCTTCACGATGGGGAACTCGCTGATGACCGAGGCCAGTTCGCCCAGCTCTTTGTTGAGCTTCTCTTTCGTGCATCCTTGTTTTTCCGGGAACGCGATGTTCTCTTTGTTGAAACGCACGTGCGTGGTCTCGTGTGTCAGCACGCGCAGGATGAACCACTTTAGAGACACCTGTAGCGCCTCCCGCTGCGCCTCGTTCGAGTTGTTGTACAGCGCCGCGTTATCTTCGAGTTTCTTCGGCACCCTGATACAACTGCTGTCGGGACGCGCGCCCGCGAACGCCGATTTGTCCGCCCCCGGCTGCTTTAAATTCTCTCCGACCCAAGCGAGACAATTCGTGCGGCCGGCGTCGGCGTCGACCGGCAGGGTGTCGTCTATGAAGACGCTGTGAACCAGCTTCCGCAGGTCGGGCAGTTGCTCCTGAAACAGTTTCTCCGTCTCCACCGCGCGTTTTCCGTGCCCGGTCGATTGCGCCACCTGAGCCGTCTGCTTCAGTTTCTCGGCGCGCGCCGTGTCCTCTTTCTGCTCCATCTCCTCGCCGAACTGCTTGGCCGTGCCGGCCCTCGGTTCACCCGCGGGCGTCGCGCAGTCCTTGTCCGGTAGACAGGCGCGCTGCACGAACGGCTGCGCGGACATGTTTGCGGAACTGGATTGCTGAACCACGTGCGCGAGTTCGTGCGCGAGCAGACGCCGCCCGCCGTCGGTGTGAGGCTCGTACTGCCCGCGCCCGAAGACGAGGTCTCGGCCGACGGTGTAGGCGCGCGCGCCGAGCGCCTCGGCCGACTCCGCCGAACGCTCGTCGGTGTGAACTCGCACGCCGCCGAAGTCGTGCCCGAAGCGCGCGGAGAAGAAGCTCGCGGCCGTCGAGTCGAGCGGCCGACCTGCGGAGCGCAGGGCTTCGTGGACGATGGGCGGCGCGACGTGTCCCGTGTCGCCGGCCCGAACTGACTTCATCTGCAAGCCCTCACTTCCCCGGCCCGCGTGTCCCGCCTGACACTTCGGGCATCCCCCGCCGCAGGCGCACGCGCCGCGCGTCTGCGGCTCTCGCATCTCCAACACCTGTTCGGAGACGCGATCCGCCTCACGCTCGTGTTCGTCCCCCGACTTGCTGATGGTTAACTTCGGCGTGGACGCCTCTGCCGCGTGTGTGTGTGTGGGATGAGACGGCGCGGACTTTGCCACGTTCGGACGGGCGAGGTCGGAGGATGCGTGCCTCTGAAATTGATCCTGCCTGTGCGCAAAGGTTCGCATACCCCGCCTCCTCTTCCGTCGCGCAAACGCCGCCGCGCAAGTTCCAAACACTCCGGCCGCGCTTTGACGAGCGCCGTTTTTGCCTCCGCCGGTTAAACTAATTCCGCGCAGCGCCGGTCTCAAAAGCATTTCGCGAGGCTATAATTTTGGCCGCAAGTCTATACCGAAATTTCGCGCCGTGCTAATCAATTGCGGGCGTGAGACCGCGTCCGCCCGCTCGAAGAGTGCAGCCTCGGACGCCTTGACACTTACGCTTGCCGACGGGTATTGAGCGTGTGGCCGTCGGCAATCTCGCGCACGGCGGCGCGGCGCTGATTCTGTTGAGGGGGACTGTTCATGGACATCATCTGGCAGGAGTTGACATCGGGGCTGCCCGACGCGCGGCAGTTGGTACACGTCATCATCAGGCTCGTCGCCGCGACGCTGCTCGGCGCGGTCGTCGGCTTCCAGCGCGAGAAGGCGGGCAAGCCGGCGGGCTTGCGGACGCACATGCTCGTCACGCTCGGCACGGCCGTCTTCGTGCTGGCGTGCTCCGGCGTCGGCATGTCTATGGACGGGCTGTCGCGCGTCATACAGGGCATCGTCACGGGCATCGGCTTCATCGGTGCGGGCTCCATCCTGAAGCTCGACGAGGAGCGCGACATACAAGGGCTGACGACTGCGGCGGGCGTCTGGATGACGGCCGCCGTCGGCGTCGCCGTCGGGCTGGGAAGTCTCGGCGTGGCGATACTCAGCACCGTCTTCACGCTCATCATCCTCTCGCTCGCGACGCGATTCGAGAGCAGGGCTGACGAACGGCGCGCGGCGAAAGTTAAAGATTAAGGGCGACTGCAAACGTGCGTATCTTACTGGTTGAGGACGAGCCGGACGCCGCGCGGATACTCGCCAAGGGCTTGCGCGAGGAGTCTTACGCCGTCGACGTGGCGGGCGACGGCGAGCGCGCGTTGGAGCTTGCGTTCGTCAACGACTACGACCTCGTCATCCTAGACGTGATGCTGCCCCGTCGGAACGGCTTCGAGGTCTGCCGCGAGCTGCGCGCGACGGGTTCGGCCGTGCCCGTCCTGATGCTCACGGCCCGCGACGCCGTCGAGGACAGGATTGCCGGACTCGACACGGGCGCGGACGATTACCTGACGAAGCCTTTCGACTTCGACGAGTTGCTCGCGCGCGTGCGCGCACTTCTGCGTCGCGGCCCGGCCTTGCGTCCCGCCGTCATCAGAGTTTCGGACTTGGCCGTCGACACGCGCGCGCGTCGCGTGTCGCGCGGCGGGCGCGACGTCGAGCTGACGGCCAAGGAGTACGCGCTGCTCGAATACCTCGCGCGGCGCGCGGGCGAAGTCGTCTCGCGCACGGACATCGCCGAACACGTCTGGGACGAAACCTACGACCCCTTCTCGAAAGTCATCGAGGTCTTCATCCAACGTCTGCGCCGCAAGGTCGACGGAGGCCGCCGTCCGACGTTGATTCGCACGCGGCGCGGCGAAGGGTACATGCTCGCGGCCGAGGGGGCGGACGCCGATGCTTAACACCGTCCGCGGACGCCTCACGCTCTGGTACGTGAGCGCGCTCGCGCTCATCCTCGTCACGTTCGGCGCGTCCGTCTACGTCATGCTCTCGCGCGCGCTCCACCGGCGCGTCGACGAGGCGCTGCGCTCGACGCTCGAAATCTCCGTCACGTCGCTGACGCACGACGCGCAGGAGGGGCAGTCGAGCCAGAGCGCCGCGCAGAGCACGACCGCAGAGCTTTCGCACCCGCAGCAGGCGATGATGATTTTCGACGGCGAAGGGCATCTGCTCGCCGAGCACCCTTACGAGGACGACCTGCACATACGCCTGCCCGACCTCGGCGCGATACCCGGCGACGAAGTCTATCTCTACACCGTCGCCGAAGAGACGGACGACGACGACCGCCACCGCCTCGCGGTGCGTCGAGTGCGAATACCTCCGACGGAGACGCCCTTCATCATCCTCGCCAGCCAGCCGCTCAAGGCGGTCGAGGACGAGCTTGAGTCTCTGCGCGAGATACTCTACTTCGCGACGCCCGCCGCGCTCCTCTTGGCCGGACTCGGCGGCTGGTT
>DASUNL010000544.1:0-16214 GCA_036277175.1 Pyrinomonadaceae bacterium
TGCGTGCGGTGGTCGATCAGGAGGTGGAGCTTGCGCCACGCCCGCTGCCTGTCGGCCCCGTGCGGCCTCACCTTCCACTCGCCCTCGCCGTAGAGTTTCACCCCGGTCGAGTCCACCGCCAGGTGCAGCGGCCCCCGCGACCACCGCGGCAGCTTCACGTCGAGCGAGGCGGCGCGGCGCGAGAGCGTCGAGTAGCCGCAGGACGGACGAGATAAGCCCCTGCGTGGAGCGCAGCGGCAGGTGATAGACCTCCCTCAGCGTCAAAGCGCAGGCGATGGCGAGGTCGGAGTAGAAGCGACGCCGGCCCCGGCGCGCGGGCGCGGCCGTGTCACGCCACTTACGCACGGCGCTCTGTTCCACCCAAAGAGTCAGACTTCCGCGCCGGACTAAGGCTGAGTTATAGTCGCGCCGGTTGCGGATGCGGTACCGGCGCTTCGTCTTCTTGGTCACGCATCGATACTAGCAGACGTACCGCCTCCGCGACCTTCTATGCAACAACGCCCACACAAAGCCTAACAACTCATTCAACCCGACGCCCCATCAGCACGCCTCTCATGTACGTTGCGTAGGGGCGTATCGCAAAACGGGCGCGGTCGGCGCGCAGACGACCGTCTCGGTCGGGCGCACGGGCCGCTACGTGAGAATCCAGTTGGCGGGGACGAACTACCTCTCGCTCGCAGAGGTGCAGGTGTTGGGGCAGTGAGCGTCGTCGGATTCGGCCCGACGCTTTAAGTCGGAGGGCTGTTTATAATCAGTCCGCCGGGAGGCCCGTCTTCGGAAGGCGGGCCTTATTCTTTCCACCGCTGACGCTACGCCTCCGGGCCTTCTTCTTGTCGTCGGCGAGCCTCAGCACGTCGCCCGGTTGGCAGCCGAGCAGGCGGCAGATCGTCACCAGAGTGTCGAAGTTGATGCCGAGCGCCTTGCCCTTCTTCAGCCGCCACAGCGTCGTGTGGCTGATGCCCGTCTCCTTCGCCAGCCAGTAGAAAGTCCGCCCGCGCTCTTCCAGCAACTCTTCGAGTCGAATCTCAATCAAGGTGCAAACCTCCTCCTCGGCCGCTATTCACCACATGCAAAATATATCCTACACTTGACATATACCTTTGTCGAGCGTAAGGTTGTAGAGAACCGAGTCCGGCTTGCTCTCTTCTCAGCTCCTCTGGAATCACCCAGATTACCTGACGCCAACAGCTCACGCACCGCAAGGAGCTCAGAATGTTCACACGTCATGTCATTATGCAACTCAAGGCGAATTCCGCCCCCGAGTTTACCCGCACCATGGAAAGTAAGGTTCTTCCGCTGCTGCGCAAGCAGAACGGTTTCCGCGACGAGATAACCTTTATCTCCACCGACGATTCCGAAGCCATCGCCAACAGCTTTTGGGAGACGAAAGAGGACGCGGAGGCTTACAACCTCAACGGATACCCGGAGGTGTTGAAGGCGCTGTCGGGCGTGGTCGATGGAACTCCGAGAGTGGGAACCGCCATGATTTCCAACTCGACGTTTCACAAGATTGCCGCGCAGGCCGTCTGAAGCAGATAGACCTTCTAACGTCGGGAGGGTGGATGCGTCCGCCCTCCCGGCGCGGTCGGTCGCGCTTCCTTTAATAAAATGTCCGTCGGGGGTGGTCGAAACCGCGTAGGGGAAGAGGGGTTAATCATGCAAGCCGTCCAAGCATTGTCGATTCCGCACCCGGAGCGTCTTGATTCACCCGCGCAGCCGTCGATTCCGGTCAACTGGCTAACGCGCCTCTTCGGGTGTCGGCACAAGACGATGGGCAGTCCGTTCACGATGAATAACGAAACGTACTGCACCTGCATGAGTTGTGGGGCGCGGCGGCACTTCAGCGTCGAGCGTTGTGAGTTGACGGGCGCTTACTACTACGCCCCTCCTTCAGCCCTCTACGACTCTCCCGCGCCGAAACGATTCTTTAACGTCGCGTCCGACGGTCGGCGTTCTGTTGCGCCGGAGACGGCGCGTCTGGGGGACAAATGAAGCGAGCAGTCGGCAGTTATTCCGAGGACAACCTGAAGGTGGCGCGGCGTGCCGAGGATGATTCGGGGCTGCCGGAGAATCCCATCTATTCAAACTTCTCCAAACACCTCTGGACGACGCATGTCCGCCACGGCCTTGTGCAGTCGCCCAACAGGTCGCGCGAAAACACTAACGGGCCGAGACCGACGCACGGCGACGTCTCTTCCTGAAGGGTGACGAGTCGGCGCGCGCGGCCGAGTGAAGAGCGCGAGGGGCGAGTTATTGAACGCGGTCAAGGGGAGAGGAGTCTTAAGTGAGTAATCTGTACGGGATGCAAAGAGCTAACGGCGACTGGTTCGCGCTCGATGACAACGGGCATTTACGAATGCCTCTGTTTCACAACAACCGCGACGCGATGGTGGCGCGCTCGCGCAACTGGGGGATGCTGCTCTTCAAACCTGTGGCGCTCGACCGGCGTGCGCTCGAAAGCCTCGCGCCGAAGGAGGGTGAAAGCGCCGCCTACTTTTGTCTGGTGGACAACCCTTCCGCCAACTTGAGTCGCGGGCGTTCGATGGAGCACGCGCAGCTCGCCCTCTTAATCGACGGCGCGGCGTGAGCGCGTCGGGACAAGGTTCGCTCGCGGGCGCAGACGTTTTCGTGAGAGAGAGAAAGGCGACGATGGCGATGGATAATTTAATGGGCGCGGCCGTCAGAATACGCCGGGGCTGGCACGGAGGCCGAACCGGGAAAGTCATAGTCTGTGATCGGCGTATGGGCTTCACTCCTTCATATAACGTGATTAAGGTTCAGCTCGACGGGGGCGGCCAAGTCGTGAACATAAACAGCGTCGAGGACTTGGAGAAACTCCCCGACCTGCCGGGCGACCCGGCCGTTTAACGGCGCGGGCGTCGCGCGCGGAACTCGCGGCGGCCGCGAAGAGTCGAAGACGGATAAACGAAAAGTCGAAGATGGCAAAGATGGGTAGACTGCGAATCTATACCAGCGTCGGGTGCGCGGAGACGCTCCCCTCAGACGAAATGTTCTACGTCCGCCGAGGGAGCGGCCCGTACTACCGTTGGCGCTATGAGACGGAGGCCGCGCGCTGGTGCTACTCGCGCGTCCACCCGGTCGCCTCGATGCTCAAGGGGCTTCGCAATACGACCTTGAGAGAGACGCCGTTTGCGCTACAGATGAAGTTGCGGGAACACTATCAACGTTAGAGTGCGTCCCGCTCGGGCGAGTCCGAACGCGAAGGAGAAAGATGATGACGACCAACGGTCAAACAGCTAAGCCCTTCACCGCGAGGTTCATCGACGAAGGGTCGAGGGTTCTTCTGGAGTTGGTGAACGAGACCGACCAGACGCTCAAGTGCGTCGAGGTGCTGACCATCTTCCTCAAAGACGAGGAGACGCCGGGCGGCCCTTCGCAAGTCAACATCAAGTTTAAGGACACGGAGTGCATCCACCCGAAACAGAAGGTCGTCCTCTCTCACAGGACGTGGGTTAATGGGAAGCCGGGCGGCCCCGAAGGCGACCAGTTGGGGCGTCTTAAATCGGTCGCGGGCGAGCTGAAACCTTACGTGCTGGACATCTCGTGGGAGGACGCGGAAGGGAAGTCGCGTTTTCAACGGATACCGGTCGGCCACTGATTTTAGCGACGACGTCGTCGATAAGTGTAGGACGACGCGGGAGACAGGAAGCGCGAGATGATAGTCTGTGATTTCTGTACGCGATACGAGTCGGACGGGAAATGCAGGCTCGGCCTCGACATCCCGAAGGGGATGGGCTGCCGCGAGTTTAAGCCGGGCATCGAGCGTTTCTGCTCCGACCCTAAAGATTTCGTCAGCCCCCGCCAGATTATCGGGATGGCGACCTATTTCGGCATCAAGGGGTCGGAGCTGAAGAAGATTAAGCTGATGACTCAAGGGAAGTAAGTCGTCGCCCGCAGATTCCCAGCCAAACATGTTCGACCGCCGCCCACGCGCTGCGGGTAATCCATCCCTCTCCTGTATAATCCCCTCATGAATAAGCGTGCGAAGAAACGTATCAAGGAAGCTATCGAGAAAGACAATGCGGAGCGTGCGAAGGCGCGTCGGGAACAGAACCCGCGTGCCCCCAAAGACCTCCAACAGCGTCGCGGGTTCACGGCGAAGCCGGCCAAGAAACGAGCCTAGTCTTTCGTTAACCGAACGCGCCGGCTGACGGGCCACATCTATTTAAGGAGACGGTGATGGGCGAAGACGTCAAAGAAAAAGTGGACACGGAGTCCGACGAGTTCAACGAAGGTGTTGAAGCCGGGCTGAATTCCGACGAGGACACGAAGAACTGGAAGGCCGGTAACGAGTTGGGTCAGGCGCTAAAGGAAGAGGGCGAGACTAGCGTGCCGGTCGAAGCTGCCCGCTTCGGCGAACCCGCGACCCCGCTCTTTCTGAGGGACAGCTCCGACGGCAACAAGGGAGACGCGCAGGACGAGAAGGACGCGACGGGGGAATAGCGCGTCGGGCGCGCGGAAGGACTTGAAGACGGCGGGCGCGTCTCGAATGTCGCGACGCGGGGGAATGAGGATGGAAGATAATAAACTGGCCGCCGACGAGGCCCGCCGCGAGTTGCAGCACGAGTCCGTCAAGGCGCAGGTCGAGGGCGATGTGAACGCCGAAATCGCCGCGCGCGCCGACCGCACGACGCGCGGCGAGGCGCAGAAGATGGAACAGGTCGCGGGCGAGTTTCGCGGGAAGGCGATTAACGACGTCGTCGAAACGGAGCGCGAGGTCGAGCGCGCGCGCGGCATGGCCCGCGTCTCGCAGGTGGTCGACTACATCTTCTACGTCATCTACGCGCTGCTCGGGATACGCCTCCTGCTCGCGCTCTTGGCGGCCCGTTCGAGCGCCGGGTTCGTGCAGCTCATACACACTCTGACCGACCCCCTCTACAGGCCGTTTCGCGGAATCGTCGCGAGTCCGACGGCGGAGGGCGGCTACACGCTGGCTCTGCCGATAATAATCGCAATCATCGTCTACGCGCTCCTCCACGCCGGTATCAACGGGTTGCTGCGACTACTCGCACATCGTAAAACCGAGATTTAACTTACTCGCGTCCGTCACGAAGAGGCGGACGCGGGTGAGTGAAGACCGAGACCCGACCGTTCGACCGAAGGCCCGCGACGCATCGCGGGCCTTCTTCTTTTCCCCGGCCGCTCGCCGAAGCCCGCGAGTTAGTCGATGGCTTTCTCTAGTTGACCTTGATACATTTGGAGCACGTCGGCGCTGAGACCCGCGCTGCTGACGCTGGCAATAAAATCAGGGGACAGTAGCGCAACGCTTCTCCGCGCCATGCCGACCTTCAGACGCACGTCTGCCCTGCACGAAAAATTAGCGCACGCTTACAGGCACGCCTCTCTGAGCGACGACCGAAGAGTGTCGATGCTCAGAGTCGCATTGTCCTTAGGCTGCGCGGCCGGACTCCTGCTGTCGGCGAAGTTGTGGCTGTCGGCGCGCGACTACCCCTTAAGCCCCGTGGCCGACTGGATGCCGGTCGCCTCCCCGCCGTTCGATTTACTTTTATTCATCACGCTACTCGCTCTTCTCGCCCTCGTCGCCACCCGCGCGCGCCCCTCCAAGTACATCGCCGCCTTCCTGCTCGTCGCCGCGATGCTCTGCCTCACAGACCAGTCGCGCTGGCAGCCTTGGTTCTACCAGTACGTCTTCATGCTGGCGGCCCTTCTGCTCTGCGCGCGTGACGGCTCCGACGCGGACAGACGGCGGGCCGTCCTCAACGTCTGCCGCCTCATCGTCGTCGCCGTCTATTTCTGGAGCGGGGCGCAGAAGCTCAACGCCGGTTTCGTGGAGCGAGTCTTCCCGTCGCTGGTTAACCCGTACCTCAATCGTCTGTTTGGGGCCGTCGACCTGTTCCCGCGCTGGTTGATTATGACAGTCCCGCTCCTCGAAATATCCATCGGCCTCGGCTTGCTGACGCGCAAGTTCAGGGATGCGTCGGTCGCGTTGGCCGTCTTGATGCACGCCCTCATCCTTTTGCTGTTGATACCGGTCGGGCGCAACAGCGTCGTCTGGCCGTGGAACGTGGCGATGGCCGGCTTCGCCGTCATCCTGTTCTGGCGGGCCAAAGACTTCTCCGCGCGCGATGTCGTGCTCCCGCGAAGGCTCGGCCTTCACGCCGTCGTCGTCGTCCTCTTCGGCGTTATGCCATTGCTGAGCCGCTTCGACCTGTGGGACTCATATCTCTCTTCGACGCTCTACTCCGGAAACACCGTCGCCGCCGTGATACATCTTGACGAGGCGACGAAGGCGCGTCTGCCGCCCGGCATACAAGGTTACGCGCAGGAGGGCCGCGCGGGCGGCGAGTTTATGATTAGCCCGGACAGGTGGTCGCACGCAGAGCTGAACGTCCCCAGCTATCCGGAGAAGAGGATTTTCATCAACATCGCGAGACGGCTCTGCGCCTACGCGGAAGACCCCGCGGGGGTGCGCCTCGTGATTTACGAGAAGCCGAACTGGCTGAGCGGCCGTCGGGAGACGCACACGCACAACTGCTCCGACTTGTAACGCCGCTTGCACGCGACTCGACCGCGCGTCGGGAGGCGCGGTCGTTCGATTGGTTGCAGTGCCGTGCTAAGATTCGGAGAACGAAGCTGAATCAACGCTCGCCGACGCAAACGATGAGTGAGAACGGAAAATACATACCGGCGCTGAGCTTCGACTGGCTGACACCGCTCTACGACCCGCTCGTCAAGTGGCTCATGCCGGAGACGAAATTCAAAACCCGCCTCGTCCGTGACGCGCAAATTCAAGCCGGTCATCGCGTCCTCGACCTCGGCTGCGGGACGGCGACGCTCACCCTGCTCATCAAACAGATTCATCCGGACGCGGAAGTCGTCGGGCTCGACGGCGACGACAAAATTCTAAACATCGCGCGCCGCAAAGTGGCGCAATCCGGCGCGGCCGTCACACTGCAACGGGCGCTGGCCTTCGCGCTCCCTTACGCGGACGGCTCGTTCGACCGCGTCCTCTCAAGCATGGTCTTGCACCACCTGACGCCGGACGATAAGCGCCGGACGCTCGCCGAGGTGTCGCGCGTCCTCGGGCCGCGCGGCGAGTTCCACGTCGTCGATTTCAGGCGACAGAACAAGTCCCTGCCGGGGATGTTTCGGGAGACGGGATTCGCGCGGGTCGAAGAGTACGCCGAGTACGCGACGCTCTTCGGGACGCTCGCGCTGTGGCGCGCGCGTCGCGTCGAGTAGGGCGCGCGCTTCTGATGATTTAAGGGGGGCGAGTCTTTATGGAAAAGCTAAAGTTGGAGCGCGTCGAGCAGTACATCTTCGGCCTCTTCCGCGCGCGCGGGACGGCGCGGCTTTTGGCGAGAGAGATTTTCGAGAGCACGCAGGAGTTCGCCAACGCCGACCTCGTGCGTGCGTTCGAGGACTTGGAGAAGAGGTGGCGTCTGCTCGTCCGTCACACGAAGGAGGGTAACGACTGGGTCACGCTCACGCCCGAGGGCGCGGCCCGCGCGGGCCTCGGCCCGGTCGCGGCCGACGACGAGCCGGACGCCCCGCCGCACCCGCCCCGGAGCGCCACTTAAGAGGAGCGCTAAGTTCACGGAGGAGTTTTGAATTCACAACGCTCGTGTTTTTAATCAAACGGTGGAACGAGGAGAATCCTTTCGATGTCAAAGCGCATTAACCTGTTCGGCTTGGCCCTCGCGGCCGTAGTGCTCGCCTTTGCTCAGGCGGGCGACGCGCAAACGTCGCCGGGCGCGAGCGCGAACGCGAACGCGAACTCGGACGAGGCGGCCGTCCGGCAAATCGTCAAGCAGCTCGAAGACGGCTGGAACGCGCACGACGCGCGGGCCTTCGCCGCGCCGTTCGCGGCCGACGCCGATTACGTCGTCGTCAACGGCGCGCACATCAAGGGCCGGGAGGCCATCGAGCAGGGGCACGTCGGGATTTTCACGACGCTCTACAAAGAGAGTCGCAACGTCGCGACCGTCAAGAGCGTCCGCTTCCTGCGCCCGCGAGTTCGAGAGGCGCTTCGCACGTTGCGAGCCTGACGCCTGAGATGAGTGAGAGAAACTTACACGCCTTGGCCTCGCCGGGCTTTCTCGCCGGCCTCTCGCTCCTGCTCTTGAACGACTTCGTCTTCAAAGAGCAGTTTCACAACGGGCTGACGGGCAAGCTCTCCGACTTCGCGGGTCTCTTCGTCTTCCCGCTCTTCTGGGCCGCACTCTTCCCGCGCCTGAAGTTGCAAGTCTACGTCTCGACGGCCGTCCTCTTCGCCTTCTGGAAATCACCTTACTCGCAGCCCGCAATCGATGTCTGGAACGGCCTGCGTCTCCTCCCCTTCGAGCGGACAATTGATTACACAGACCTCCTCGCCCTCACGGTTCTGCCGCTCTCCTACGCCTACGGCCGCGCACCCGCGCGCGCGACGCGCGTGCCGCGCCCCGCGCTCTATTCGATTGCGCTCGTCTCTCTGTTCGCGTTCACGGCCACGCAGTTCAGCAAAAGAGTCTCCTACGACAACGAGTACCCGTTCCAGAGTTCGAGGGAGGAACTGCTCACGCGCATGAGTCGCCTGCCGGCGAACGACGTGCTCTCCGATTTCTCTGAGTCCGACACGTTCGACGTCAGCTTCGACTCCTGCACGGGGTCGGCCACCGTCACCGTCAGCGAGAGGGGGAGCGAAAGCGTCATCACCTTAAAGGAGATAGAACACCGCTGCCCGAGTGAGCCTGACAGACGGCAGATGCTTGAGTATTTCGAGAGGCAGTTCATCGACAGGCTGCGGGAAGAGCCGGTCAGAAAATCCTCGCAGGTGACATACATCTGGGGGAAGTCGCCGCCCGGCGCGGCCGCGCCGACTAACAACGCCGCGCAGCCGACGCCACGACGGCGCGGCTCCGGGAATTCTTCCCCGCGCCGTTGAGAAGAGAATGAAAGATTGAAGCGCGACTCCGCCCGTCAGAAAGGCCCGCCGCGCAGCACACGTGTTGACTTTTGAGCGACGCACAAGCTAAATTGCCGGCCGTCACAAGAGGGCCGTCGGGCGCGTCCCCGCGCTCCCCGCGTCCCAGAAGGCATCCCCGGCTCAATCCTTTTCGCCCCGGCACCAGCGCGCCCTTTCAGGAGTCAACACCCCCATCATGCACCCCCTCGTCCGTCTGTGCCGCGCGGCCGTCGCCGCGCTCGCGCTCGCCCTACTCTTCTCCGCCACACAGCAAGCCTCGGCCGCCGACTTCGTCGTCAACAGCCTCGGCGCTTCAATCGACGCCAACCCCGGCGATGGCGCGTGCGCCGACGCTGGTGGAGCATGCACGCTCCCGGCCGCCGTCTTTGAGGCGAACTTCCTCGCCGGCCACGACCAGATTACCTTCTCCGTCACGGGCACAATCAACCTGACGAACGGCATCCCCGAACTCTCCTCCGACATGACCATCACGGGGCCGGGTGCCGCGCTCTTGACGGTGCGGAGAGACTCGGGCGGACTCTACAGCGTCATCAACGTCGGCGTCGGGGCGAACGTCAACATCTCGGGAATCACCATCTCGAACGGGCGGACGTTTGACGGCGACGGCGGCGGCTCTTCGGGCAACGAGGGCGGACGCGGCGGCGGCGTCCGCAACCTCGGCACGCTCTCGCTTACGGCCTGCGTCGTGAGCGGAAACACGACCGGCAAGGGCGGCGCGGGCACGACCTTCGGCGGCGCGGGCGGCGCGGGCGGCGGCATCTATAACGCGGGCACGATGACGCTCACCGACTCGACCGTCACCGGCAACACGACGGGCGTCGGCGGCCCAGCGACCAACGCGCCGCCCGCGAGCAACTTCGGCGGTCACGGTGGCGCGGGCGCGGGCATCTACAACACAGGCTCTCTGACCGTCACGAACTCGACCATCACCGGCAACACGACGGGCGCGGGCGTCGTCGGCGGCTTCGGCGGCTCGGGCGGTATCGGCGGCGGCATCAACAGCACGGGCACGCTCGTCGTCAACGACTCCGTGATTGCCGAGAACACGACGGGGGCGGGCGGCGCGGGGACGAACTCCGGCGCGAGCGGCGGCACGGGCGGCTTCGGCGCGGGGCTGGCCGTGACGGGGACGGCCGACATCACGGGGACGGACATACGCGACAACACGGGCGGCGTGGGCGGCGCGGGCGACGGGAGCGGCGGCGGCGGCACTGGCCTCTACGTCGCGTCGGGCACGGCGACGCTCGTGCGCAGCAAGGTGCGCGACAACCGCGCGGGCAACTCCGCCCCGCCGGTCGGCCCCGCCGCCACGGGCGGCTTCGGCGGCGGCATCCTAAACGCCGGCCACCTGACCGTGACGGAATCGACCATCAGCGGCAACCAGACGGGGACGGGCAGCTCTTCGGGCGCGGGCGTCGGCGGCGGCATCAGTAACGGCGGCACGCTCCTGATGGCGAACTCGACTGTGAGCGGCAACACGACGGCCGGCTCGGGCGGACAGGGCGCGGGCATCTTTAACACCGGCCCGCTCACGCTCACCAACTGCACCATCACGGCCAACACGACGGGTAGCGGCTTCGGCGGCGCGGGTGTCCACGCCTTCAACTCATCCTCCGGCCCCATCAACGTCGCCAACACCATCATCGCCGGGAACCTCTCGGCCGATAACTCTAACGTCTCGGACGTTCACGGCGGGCCATACACCTCGCTCGGCCACAACCTCATCGGCAACGCCGACGGGAGCACGGGCTTCGGCGCGGCGGGCGACCAAGTCGGCACTTTCGGCGCGCCCCTCGACCCGCGCCTCGGGCCTCTCGCCGCAAACGGCGGCCCGACCCTCACGCACGCTCTTCTGCCGGGCAGCACCGCCATCGACGCGGGCGACGACTCGCTCGCGAAAGACGCGGGCGGCGCTCTGCTCACCACCGACCAGCGCGGCGCGGGCTTCCCGCGCTTCGCCGACTCGCTCGACGCGGGCACGACCGCGACCGTCGACATCGGCGCGGTCGAGGCCGAGTTGTTCCTTGAAGACGTCGCAGACCATGCGACGGCCGAAGATACGTTCGTCGAAATCCCCTTCGGCCTGAGCGGCCAAATTGGGATGAGCGCCGAGTCGAGCGATGAGACGCTCGTGCCCGACGCTAACTTCACCTTCCTCGTCACCGGCACGCAGACGCGCACGCTCCAAATACTCCCCGCGCCGAATCGTTTCGGCAGCGCGACCATCACGCTCACCGTCCACGGCCCGCAGGGGCAGACCCTCAGCGACACCTTCACGCTCACCGTCAACCCCGTCAACGACCCGCCGTCGTTTACGAAGGGAGCCGACCACGTCACGAGCGAAGACGCGGGTGCGCAGACGGTCGCGGCTTGGGCGACCGGCATGACGGCTGGCCCGAACGAGTCGGGGCAGACGCTCACCTTCGTCGTCACGGGCAACACCAACTCCGCGCTCTTCTCGTCCGGCCCCGCCGTCAACTCTGACGGGACACTCAGCTACACGCCGGCGACGAACGCCAACGGCGTCGCGCAAATCAACCTCGCCCTCAAAGACGACGGCGGCACGGCGGGCGGCGGCGCGGACACCTCGCCCGGTCAGGTCTTCCAGATAGTCGTCAACGCCGTCAACGACGCGCCCACGGCCAACGCACAGACTGTGACGGCCGACGAGGACACGGCGAAGGCGGTCACGCTCACCGGCTCGGACGTCGAAGGCAGCGCGCTCACCTTCAGCATCACGGCGCAGCCCGCGCACGGCACGCTCACCGGCACGGGCGCGGCGCGCACCTACACGCCCAACGCAAACTTCAACGGCGCGGACAGCTTCAAGTTTAAGACGCGCGACGGGCAACTCGACTCGGCCGAGGCGACCGTCCAGATTAACGTCGGCGCGCAGAACGACGCGCCGCTCAACACCGTCCCCGGCGCGCAGAGCGTGGTGCAGCACGGCGCGCGCGTCTTCTCGGCCGCAGGCGCTAACGCCATCACGGTCGCGGACGTGGACGCGGGCGCGGGCGGCGTGCGCGTCACGCTCACGGCGTCGAACGGCACGCTCACGCTCGCAACGGTCGCGGGCCTCGCGTTCACTTCGGGTGACGGCGTAAGCGACCCGTCGATGACTTTCAACGGTACGACCACGGCCGTCAACGTGGCCTTGAGCGGTCTGACCTTCAGACCGAACGCGGGCTTTAGCGGCGCGGCCGGACTCCAGATCGTGACGAGCGACATGGGACGCACCGGCGCGGGCGGCGCGAAGACCGACACAGACGCGGTCGCCATCACGGTGCAGCCGGGCGGCGTGCTGCAACCGAGCGCCGCCACTTACGAGGCGAGCGAGGCGACGACGACCGCGACCTTCACCGTCACGCGCACGGGCGGCGCGGCCGGCGCGGCTTCGGTCAACTACGCCACCTCGTCGGGGACGGCAGCCGGCTCTTCGTCTTGCGGCGCGGGCGCGGACTTCGTCAACAAGTCAGGCGCGCTCTCTTGGGCTGCGGGCGACACGGCCTCGAAGACCTTCACGGTCACACTGTGTAACGACTCTCTGCACGAGTCGGACGAGACGTTCGGCCTGACGTTGAGCGGGGCGAGTGGGAGCGCCACCATCGGCGCGCGCGCGAGCGCCTCGGTCACCTTGCGCGACGACGACCCGGCTGGCGGGCGCTTCGAGTTCAATTCCTCGGCCTACGGCGTCGTCGAGAGCGCGGGCAGCCGCACCATCACGGTGCGACGCACGGGCGACGTGACGCGCGCGGCCACGGTCGATTACGCGACCGACGACGGCGCGACCGCCGCCACCTTCACCCCTTGCAACGCGACCTCGGGGCGCGCGCTCGACCGCTGCGACTTCGCGCAGGTGAGCGGTCGCCTGAGCTTCGCGGCCGGTGAGACGCAGAAGACCTTCAAGGTCTTAATCAGCGACGACGAGTACGTCGAGGGTGCGGAGACGCTCGCGCTGCGTCTGTCGAACCCCGGCGGCTCCTCGGCCCTCGGCACGCTCTCGACGGTCACACTCACCATCACCGACGACGTTCCCGAGACGACGACGAACCCGCTCGACGAGAGCCGCAAGTTCGTCCGCCAGCAGTACCTCGACTTCTTCACGCGCGAGCCTGACGCGGCCGGGTTAGACTTCTGGTCGAGCCAGATAGATTCGTGCGGCGCGGACGCGGCGTGCGTCACGGCGCGGCGCGAAAACGTCTCGGCCGCCTTCTTCCTCTCGGCCGAATTTCGCGAGACGGGCTACCTCGTCTACCGCACCTATCAGGCGGCCTTCGCTTCGGGGCCGGCGCTTCCGTACAAGGATTTTCTGCCGGACGCGCAGGCGGTCGGCCGTGACGTCGTCGTCGGCAGGCAGGGTTGGCCGCAGCTGCTCGAACAGAACAAGCGCGCCTACCTCGACGAGTTCGTCGCGCGACAGACGTTCCGCACCGCGTACCCGGCTTCGATGTCGGCCGCCGCGTTCGTCGATAAGCTGAACGCGAACGTGGGCGGCGCGCTCTCACAGTCGGAGCGAAGCGCGCTCGCCGGCGCGCTCGCGGCGGGCACGAAGACGAGGGCCGAAGTCCTGCGCGCTGTCGCCGAGGACGCAGACCTTGACGCGCGCGAGCGCAACCGCGCTTTCGTCTTGATGCAGTATTTCGGCTACATGCGCCGCAACCCGCCCGACCCGCCCGAGGCGACGCTCGACTTTCAGGGCTACAACTTCTGGCTCGGCAAGCTCAACGACCACGACGGCAACTTCATCTCCGCCGAGATGGTCAAAGCCTTCATCACATCGGGAGAGTACCGCCAGCGCTTCGGCCAGTAACGGGTGGCCTGAGGAAACTTCACGGCGGCGCGCATTGTCGCGGCAGATTTCATTCTGCTGGGGCGGGCAGTATGAAACCGCGCGCGATGCCCTCGGCGAGTTGCGGCGTGGGATAGGCGAGCGCCCGAACCTTGAGGGGCTAAGCGAGCGGGCGGCCCCGCGCCGAAGGGTTGGCACGCTTCCTGCTTTCACCCTCGCCGCCAAGGATTTTTAGCATCGAAACCGCACACGTCGAGGGGGGAAAGGAAACAGACTCATGCTCGCAATGAATTACCGTGGGCCGCGGCGCGTCCGCATAGACCACAAGCCCGAGCCAGAGATCGAGCACCCGCAGGACGCCGTCGTCCGCGTGACGCGCTCCTGCATCTGCGGCTCTGACCTACACCTCTACAATGGCTCGGTTCCGGACACGAGAGTCGGACAGACGTTCGGCCACGAGGTGACGGGCGAAGTCGTCGAGGTCGGCCCCGGAGTGGAGAAACTCAAGGTCGGCGACCACGTCCTCGTGCCCTTCAACATCGCCTGCGGTAAATGCGTCTTCTGCCAGCAGGAACTCTACGGCAACTGCCACGAGTCGAACCCGGAGGCGACGGCCGTCGGCGGCATCTACGGCTACTCGCACACGGCCGGGGGCTACGACGGCGGGCAGGCCGAGTACGTCCGCGTCCCTTACGCCGACGTCGGCCCCGCCGTCATCCCCGCCGACATCGACCCGGACGACGCCGTGATGCTCACCGACGTCGTGCCGACCGGATATCAGGCCGCCGAGATGGGCGGCATACAGCCCGGCGACACGGTCGTCGTCTTCGGGGCCGGGCCGGTCGGCATCATGGCGGCCCGGTGCGCGTGGCTCTTCGGCGCGGGGCGCGTCATCGTCATCGACCATATCGACTACCGCCTCGACTTCGTCAGGGACTACGCGCCCGCCGAAGTTTACGACTACAACTCGCTCGGCGACGTGGTCGTCTTTCTCAAGCGGACGACCGGGTGGCTGGGCGCAGACGTCTGCATCGACGCCGTCGGGGCCGAGGCCACGGGCCGCCCCATACAGACGCTCCTCGGCAAGACCCTGCACATGGTGGGCGGCGCGGCCACGGCGCTTCACTGGGCCATCAACTCGGTGAAGAAGGGCGGCATCGTCTCCATCGTCGGCGTCTACGGCCCGATTGACACGCTCGTGCCCATCGGGAACGTGGTCAACAAGGGCTTAACACTCCGGGGCAATCAGGCGTCGGTCAAGCGCCTTCTGCCGCGTCTCATCGAGCACGTGCGGAGCGGCGTCCTCGACCCGAAGGCGCTCATCACGCACCGCGTCCCGCTCGAAGAGGTGTCGGATGCGTACCGGATTTTTTCGGCGAAGCTCGACAACTGCATCAAGCCGGTGCTTCTGCCGCCGTCGGCCAGAAGCTAGGGGGAAGCGTCATGGAAAATAAAGTTAGGGAGATGGAGAAGAGGGCAATCGACCCTTCGCGGGTCAAGGGCTGGGGCGTGGACGCCGACCCTCGGAACGACCCAACCTACCCGATGAAGAATCGCAACAACGGCGAGCACGCGGGCTACAGCTGGGAGCGACCGCCGTTGCAGCAGCAGAGCGTTGAAGTCCTGCACTCGAACGAGCGCCCCAACGTCTCGGCCACCTTCGGCACTTCGACGCCGCCCGCGGGCCTGAGCGGCGCGATTCGCCGCGCGGCCTTCAAGTTCAGCGAGAACAGCTACGGCCACTGGCTGCCGCTGATGCTCGCCGACCGCGTCGGCGTCGTCGAAGGCGTCGTCTCAGACCTCGCGCGCGGCCACGTCCCGAACGTCTTCGGGGAGATGGGCTGGCGGGCCGAGTGGCGGCACAACAGAAAAAACCTCGTGACGCGCGTCGCCGTCAAGACGGCGCTCGCCGCCGCCGCCATCGCCTATCTCAGTCGGCGGCGCGAAGGCTCGCAGGCGAAGAAGCGGCGGCGCGCGACCCGGCCGGCGGCGTAGTAGGGGGCGACGGTCTTTCGCACCGGAATGCAGACGGGACGAGCATGGGCAGACAACTTGGCTTCATGGTCAGGCCGGGCAGCCGCCCGCGCCTGAAGGATTACGACGCGGCCTTCACGGGCGGCTTCGCGGACGAAGACGCGGCGCGCCGAAAAATTGAGGACGACGGCGAGGAGCTGGCGCGCCTACAGGACAGGCTGATGGCCGAGGAGACGCACGCGCTGCTCGTCATCCTCCAAGCCGTCGACGGCTCGGGCAAGGACGGCACCATCAAGCACGTCGCGTCGGGCCTCGACCCGCAAGGATGCACGGCCGTCAACTTCAAGAAGCCTTCCGACGAAGAGAACCGCCACGACTACCTCTGGCGCTTCCACCGCGAGACGCCCGAGCGCGGGCGCATCACCTTCTTCAACCGCTCCTACTACGAAGAGGTCATTTCGCCGCGCATCCACCCCGAGCGCCTCGACGAGCAGAGACTGCCGC
>DASUNL010000545.1:0-4336 GCA_036277175.1 Pyrinomonadaceae bacterium
GCCTAAACTAGCGCCCACGGCCTCGATGCGTCGTCCGCGCACGAGCAGGTCGCCCTCGAAGACGCGCCCGCCCTCGTCGCCCTCCTGCATGGTGACGAGCGTCCCGCCTTTGATGAGTGTCGTTTTCTCCATCCGTCTTGAATCGCCGCACGCGCGGCGCGGAGATTATGCTTCGCGCGCGGACGCTTAGTAAAGACACGGCCCGACACGAGAACAGACCTTCGGGCGCGACGCCCGAAGGTCTGTCTTTCAGTGCACGGAAGGCCGAGCGTGTTACTTCTTGTCGGTCGCGGCCTCGGCCTTGGGCTCTTCCTCGGCGGCGAAGCCGGGGATGCCGAGCGCCACGCGCACCTCGTTCTCGATGCGGCGGAACAGGTCGGCGTTATCCTTGAGGTTCTGCTTCGAGTTCTCGCGCCCTTGGCCGAGCCGCTCGCCCTTGTAGGAGAACCACGCGCCGCTCTTGTCGACGACCTTGTGCGTGACGGCCAAGTCGAGCACGTCGCCCTCGCGCGAGATGCCTTCGCCGTAGATGATGTCGAACTCGCAGTCGTGGAACGGCGGCGCGACCTTGTTCTTGACGACCTTGACCTTCGTGCGATTGCCGATGAAGCGGTCGCCGTCCTTGATTGCGCCGATGCGCCGGATGTCGAGGCGCAGGGAGGAGTAGAACTTGAGCGCGCGCCCGCCCGTCGTCGTCTCCGGGCTGCCGAACATGACGCCGATCTTCTCGCGAATCTGGTTGATGAAAATCAGGCTGGTGTTCGTCGAGGAGACGACGGCCGTCAGTTTCCGGAGCGCCTGCGACATGAGTCGCGCTTGCAGACCCGGCAGAGAGTCACCCATCTCGCCGTCGAGTTCGGCGCGCGGCACGAGGGCCGCGACCGAGTCGATGACGATGACGTCGACGCCGTTGGAGCGGACGAGCGCCTCGGCGATTTCGAGCGCCTGCTCGCCCGAGTCGGGCTGCGAGATGAGCAGCTCGTCGATGTTGACGCCGAGTTTGCCGGCGTACTCGGAATCCATCGCGTGCTCGGCGTCGATGTAGGCGGCGACGCCACCGACCTTCTGCGCCTCGGCGACGATGTGGAGCGCCAGCGTCGTCTTGCCCGAAGACTCGGGGCCGTAGATTTCGATGACGCGGCCGCGCGGGACGCCCCCGATGCCGATGGCCGCGTCCAGACTCAGTGAAGTGGTCGAGATCGACTGCACGTCGGCGACTTCGCGCTCGCCGAGGCGCATGATCGAGCCCTTGCCGAATTTCTTTTCGATGTTGAGGAGCGCCGCCTCGACGGCCTTGCCGCGGTCGGCCCCGAACTTTTCAGCCATTGTCGCTATCACTCTTTCTCGTCCTCACTCTCGCGTATTTTAAAATCGTGTCCGTAATCAGACCGGGACACTATAGCACAGCCGGCGCGAGAATGGAACAGTGTTTCACACCTGAAACAGACTTTTTTTCGCCCCGCTCGGAGGCGAAACGATGGCGGGTGAGCGGCAGGCATTATAGCCAGAGAGGGCGAAACAGCCAAACACGCGCGGGCGCGTTCAGGACGACAGAGCCGGTGCGAGGGTCGAGCGGTTGCGCCCTTCGGATTTGGCGCGGTAGAGGGCGGCGTCGCTGGCGGTGAAAAGCTCGCGCTCGCTGCGCGCGTGCTGCGGGCAGGAGGCGACGCCGACGCTGACGGTGATGCGGCCGATGTCGCCGACAGGCTCCGCCTCGACGGCCTCGCGCAGACGCTCGGCGGCGGCCAGAGCCTGCGCGCCGTCAGCGCCCGCAAGGAGGAGCGCGAACTCCTCGCCGCCGAGGCGTGCGGCCGTGTCGTTGTCGCGCGTGAAGGTGGCGAGGGCGGCCGCGACGGCGCGGATGCAGGTGTCTCCGGCCGGGTGTCCGTGGGCGTCGTTGACGCGCTTGAGGAAGTCGATGTCGACGAGGAGCAGGGCGCAGGGAACACGATAGCGACGCCAGCGTTCGACCTCCTGCCCGAGAGCCTTGCGGAAGCGACGCCGGTTTGCCAAGCCCGTCAGGTAGTCGCGGTCGGCCTCGGCGCGCAGACGCTCGAAGGTGAGCTTCATGCGGACGAGCTGTCGCGCGCGCATGACGAGCAGGCGTGTCTCTTCGGGGAGGCGAAAGTAGTCGTATGCGCCCGCGTCGAGCGCGCAGACGCGCCGAGCGGCGTCGGCCGCTTCCGCGCCGAAGAAGACGACGGGCGTCTCCTCCTCTGTGTTCGAGAGCGTGCGCGCGAGTTCTTCAGCGCCGATGCCGCGCAAGGCGTGGTGCGCGAGGACGACGTGCGGGCGCGCCTTCTGTAAGGCGACGAGGGCCGCCGCGCCGCCCGCGACGCCGACCACCTCGAAGCCCGCCCCTTCGAGCGCCGCGCGGCACTCGCCCGTGTCCACTTCGTCGCGGACGATGAGCACGCGCCCTCGGTCGCGCGCCTGTTGGCGCTTCTCATCCTTAGCCGGCGCGGTCGCGCTCATGCGTTTTCCTTCTGTGATGGGTGAAAGCCTTTGCCGGAGCAAATATGGATGAGGGCTGGTTTTGAGGGGCTTTCCCGCCGGGGCGGGCGGGACTTCGGAATCGTTCAGCCGCACAATAAACAGAAAGCACTCGATGCGTCAAGAAATAAATTAAAAAGGCAAATTACCTTTTGGCTTTTGCCTTCTCGTTGATGAGCTGCGCCATCTCGGGCTTGCCGGCGGCGACGGCCCACGCGCGCGCGTCCTTCCCTTCCTTGTCGCGTGCCGAGGCGTCCGCGCCTCGTTCGAGTAGGAGGGCGACGAGTTCGGCGTTGCCGCGCGTCGCGGCGATCATCAAGGGCGTCCCGCCGTACTTGTTTTTGAAGTTCGGGTCTGCGCCGCGCTCAAGAAGCGCGCGGGCCATCGCCGGGCGTCCGTGCCAGACGGCCCAAGCGAGTGCCGTCCCCGTGTCGCCGTCGGTGGCGTTGACGTCCGCGCCCGCGTCGAGGAGCGCGGCGAAGGCCGCGTCGCGTTTGAAGCCGACGGCGTGCATGAGTGCGGTCGCGCCGCTGCGCGCGTGCAGGTTCGGGTCGCTTCGACGCTCGACGAGCGCGCGCACGCACTCGTCGCAGCCCTTCTGCACGGCGCGCATCAGGGCCGTCTGCCCGTCGTAGTCTTGCGCGTTCACGTCCGCGCCCGCGTCGAGCAGGGCGCGCAGGGGTTTGATGTGCCCCCAACGCGCGGTGATGATGAGCGGCGTCTCGCCCTGCGAGTTCTTCACGTCGGGCCTCATGCCCGCGATGAGGTAGAGCTTGACGGCGACGGTGTCGCCCTCGGCCGCGCGCGCGAGAAACGCCTCCTCCTTGTAGTCGTGGCCGCGCAGGAAAAGCTCGCGCCGAGCGGTGTCGGGATGGATTTTCTCTTCGACCCGCGACGGCGGCGGCCCGCAAGCCCCGAACGTGACGAGCGCGGCCGAGACCGTCGCGATGATGAAGGCCGCTCTCATGTACGTCAGTCGCCGCCGACGAGTCGGTTGGAGTTGAGCCACTGTCCGCCGTCGACGGCGATGATTGCGCCGTTGATGTAGAGCGCGGCGTCGGAGCAGAGGAAGACGGCGAGCTGTTCGATGTCGCGCACGCGCCCGAAACGACCGAGCGGGATGCGCTGCCTGAGCTTCGCTTTGACCGGCTCGGGGACGAGCCGCCGCATCCCCTCCGTGTCCTCGATGGGGCCGGGCGCGATGGCGTTGGCGCGTATGCCGTGCGCGCCCCACTCGACGGCGAGGTTGCGCGTCAGAGCATCGACGCCAGCCTTCGCGGCCGAGACGTGGAGTTGATAAGGCGTCCCGCCGTAGTGGAGCGTTGCGCTGATGTTGAGGACGTGGCCGCGCGACTTTTTCAACTCGGAGAAGGCGGCGCGGCAGACGTTGAACGTGCCTTTGAGGTCGATGTCGACGACCGTGCCGAAGCCGTTGGGCGAAAGCTCCGAGGCGGGGCAGAGGAAGTTTCCGGCCGCGCCGTTGACGACCGTCGTGAGGCGTCCGAAGCGTTCGACCGTCGCGGCGACGGCGCGCTCGACCTCCGCGAAGTCGCGCACGTCGGCCGCGAACGCCAAAGCCTCGCCGCCCGCCTCGCTGATGCGCGCGGCGGCGGGTTCGAGGTTCTCAAGCTTACGGCTGACGAGCGCGACGCGCGCGCCCGATTCGGCGAGTGCGCGCGCGACGCCGCCCGTGATGCCTGTCCCGCCGCCCGTCACGAGCGCGACGTGGCCGTCGAGAATCTTCTCCCTGAAAACCTCGCGCGCGGTCGCGCCCGCGCCTTCGTCTTTTTTCTCTTCCAAGTCTTTGCTCGCCTCTCGTGTTATGGTCTTCGTTTGTCGGGCG
>DASUNL010000546.1:0-2995 GCA_036277175.1 Pyrinomonadaceae bacterium
GGCTGTTGTTGCGTCGGGACTTGCGACGCGGGCGCGCCGCGCCACCCCGCGTAGCGGTACGCCAACGCGCCGCCGGAAGCGACGACGATGGCGAGCGTCGCGGCGTAAGCGTATGCGTGTCGGCGACGACTTGGCGCGCGCTCCGCGACCTTCGTCAACTCGTCCGCACGAGCCTCGACCACGCCCACACCTTCACGCTCCTCATCAACATTGACTGACCGACGCGCGGCCTCGACCGACTGACGGGCGGCCTCTTCGACGTGGACGGGCGCGGCGGCCTTCACGTCCGCGCCGCCGAAGATTTTTTCTATCGACTCAGCTTCCGCACGACGCGCGCGCGACGACTCGCCAGCGCGCGACTCATCAGCGCGCGACCTGTCATCGCGTGACCCGTCATCGCGCGGCTCGGCGACGCGGGCGACGTGCGCGCCGTCCCTGTTCTCATCGCGCGGGGTGACGTCGCGCGTGGCTGCGGGCGCGGCGGCGTGTCGGGCGGGGCGCGGGGCGTGTGCGGTGGGAGCGTGTGCGCGCGCTGGCGCGGCGACGGGCGGGGCGGCGTCTCTTAAGAAGCGCGCTATCTCGACGTGACCGCGCGAGGCGGCCCAAGAGAGCGCATCCGAGCCTTTGCGGTCGGCGGCCCGCACGTCCGCGCCGCCCGCGACGAGCGTGTGCGCCGCCTCGGCGTGGCCGAAGAAGGAGGCGAGCATGAGCGCCGTCCACCCGTCGGCGCGCGCCGCGTCGACGTCCGCGCCCGAGACGACCAGCGCGCGCACGACCGATGCGTGGCCGCGCGCGGCGGCGCGCATGAGCGCAGTCTCCCCGCCCGGCGTCGCGGCATCCACGTCCGCACCGGCGTCCAACAGCGCCTCGACCTCGCGCTCGTCGCCGGCCTCGGCCGCGCTCATCAACCTCTGCGTACTCGTCTTCAACTTACTCCCTCGTCACGTCCCGACTCTCACCGGACGAGTATACATCACGGCCGCGCGGGTCGTCGCTCAGCGATTCGGCGTGGCGGGCGCGGGCGGCGTCGGCTTGATGACGACGGCCGGGACGTCCGACGAGCGGACGAGCGCGTTGAACGACCTGAGGTCTGTCTCGAGCAGTTGACGCAAGATGCGCAACTGCGCGTCTATGTTCGTCGTCAGCTCTTCGCGGAGCGCGAGCGCCTGTTCGGTCGGCGGCGAATCACTGCTGGCGACGCCCGAAGCGAGCGAGGCCAGCTTGTTGTTTAGACGTATCGGGAAGTTGAGCGTGTCCTGACTGCTCTGCACTTTGGTCTGGTAGAGCGTCTCTTCGACTTCCGTGAGCTTTCGCATCAACTCACGCCCGCGCTCGACGACGGGGCGCGCCTCCGTCTGACCCTCGACGCGCTTCGTCAAATCCTCGATTTGCTTCCGCACGTCGCGCAGCGTCGTGATGGCGTTGTGTGTCTCGGTCAGCTTGTCTCTTACCGCGAGCAGGAACTCCGACTGCTTCTCGAAGTCGGCTTGCGTCGTCGCGAGGCGCGGGTCTTTGCGCACCTCGAAGCTCTCGGTGAAGGTCTGCCCGTCGACGGTAAGCCTGACCTGATACGTGCCGGGCACGACGCGCGGGCCGCGCATGTTGGCCGCCCAGAGAATCATGCCGGGGAAGCTCGCGGCCTCGGCGTGACGCATGTCCCAGACGAAGCGATTGAGTCCCGGCTCGGTCGTCACACGCGGCCCTTCGCCGGGCCGACCGGGCACAAACTCCGCGGCCTCCTCAGACGGCGCGGCGGGTTGTTCGATGGGCGTCGTCACTTGCGCGACGCCGGGCGTCTGCGGCATCGCGGCCGTAGGCGACGTGGCGTCACTCGCCGGTGTGGGTGTCGGCGTCGGCGTCGGACGCGCGGGCGCGCGGGCGGTGAACTTGCGAACGGAGCGACCCTGCGCGTCGAGGAACTCAAGCGTCATGTCGGTCGTCGGGCGCGACTTCAAATAGTAATGAAGGACGACGCCGTTCGGCGGGTTCGCGCCGGCCGCGACGGTCGGGGGGAGCGTCTGGCCTCCGCCGCCTTCTGTGCGATAAGCGTCCTCGGGCTTGAGCAGGCGCGTCGCGGCCGCGCCGCCCCCCGGTGTCGCGGCCGCGAGCAACTCGGCGTTCATCTGATGAAGCACCGTCAGGTCGTCGAGTATCCAGAAGGAGCGGCCTTGCGTGGCGACGACGAGGTCGCGGTCGCGTTTATGCACGGCGAGGTCTGTGATGGGGACGATGGGGAGGTTGAGTTGGAGCGGACGCCAGTTTTCGCCGTCGTCGAAAGAGACGTACATCCCTGTCTCCGTGCCCGCGTAGAGCAAGCCCCTTCGGTTCGGGTCTTCGCGTATGACGCGCGTAAACGCGCCGTCCGGAATGCCTGCGTTGATGCGCCGCCAAGTCTTTCCGAAATCACTCGTCTTATAGAGGTAGGGGCGGAAGTCGTCCCACTTGTACATCGTCGCGGCGACGTAGGCCGTGGCGGCGTCGTGCGGCGAGGCGTCGAGCGAGTTGATTTGAATCCACTCCGGGATGCCTTTGGGCGTCACGTTCGACCAGTCCTTGCCCGCGTCGCGCGTGACGTGGACGAGGCCGTCGTCCGAGCCCGCCCAGATGACGCCGCGCGTCACGGGCGACTCGGCGACCGTGAAGATGGTGTTGTAGTACTCGACGCTCGTGTTGTCCTTCGTGATCGGCCCGCCCGAAGGCCCCTGCTTCGACTTGTCGTTGCGCGTCAGGTCGGGCGAAATCATCTCCCACGACTGCCCCTCGTTCGTCGAGCGGAAGAGGTGGTCGCCCGCGGCGTACAGGACATTCGGGTCGTGCGGCGAGAAGAGGATGGGATAGTTCCACTGGAAGCGGTACTTCATCCCTTCCGCGCCGTGGCCCATCGGGTTGTCGGGCCAGATGGTGATGTTCTTGAGCTGCCCCGTCCGGTGATCGTAGCGCGTGAGCAGCCCGCCGTAAGAACCCGCGTAGACGATGTTGGAATCTTTGGGCGAGG
>DASUNL010000547.1:0-5857 GCA_036277175.1 Pyrinomonadaceae bacterium
GAGTTGCGCATGAGGTAGTAGAGGAGGTCTTTTTCGGGGAGGCGCTCGCCGCGCGGCTTCTGCTCATCCGCGGCCGCGTCGTCCGTCTTCGAGCGCGCGTCGAGCTGCCAGAGGTCGTCGTAAGGGGTGGCGTGCGGGAGCTTCGGGGGCGCGGGCTCGCCGCGCTCCTCGCGCAGGCGCGCTCGCTCCTCCTCCTCGCGGTCGCGGCGGATGAAGAAGTTCGGGTCGATGTGCTCCTCGATGGAGAGGACGGCGTCGAGGAAGCGTTCGACCGCCTTGCGGCCGTGGCGGAACTCGTACTCGTTCATGCGTCCGGCGTGCGTCGAGACGGTTTCGACCATCTGGCGGTTGGTCTTCGAGAAGTAGACGTTGTGTTTGAAGAAGTCGACGTGGCCGAGCACGTGCGCCATGACGAGCTTGTTCTGGACGGGGCTGTTCGTCTCCAAAAGAAACCCGTAGGACGGGTTGGTGTTGATGACGACCTCGTAGATTTTCGAGAGCCCGAAGTCGTACATCGTCTTCATACGGTGGTAAGCCTTGCCGAACGTCCAGTGCGAGTAGCGACCGGGCAGGGCGTAAGACCCTATCTCGTACATGACGGTCGAGGGCACGATCTCGAAGCGCACGGGGTAGGGGTCGAGGCCGAAGCCGCGCGCGATTTCCCAGATGCGTTCGAGCGTCTTTTCGAGGTCTTTGATTTCGCGGTCTTGCATGTTCACGCCTCGACGCCGCGCAGGCCGAAGAACTGTTTGAGCGCGGGATAGACGTCCTCCTTGTCGTCGATGCGGACGCCGATGAAGCGCGCCTTGTTCTTGAGCCGGTCGTTGAAGATTGAAAGCAAAGCGCCCGAAGAGCGTCGGTAGCCCGCGCCGCCCTCCTCGCCGATCTCGCCGTAGCCGAAGAGGTTGCAGGTCGAAATCAGCTCGTCCGCAAGGCGGACGGCTTCCTCGTTGTCCGAGTAGTAGTTGTCGCCGTCGGAGAAGTGGAACGGGTAGATGTTCCAGTCGGCGGGGCGGAAGCGTTGGCGTATGGTGTCGAGCGCGAGCTGATAAGCGGAAGAGACGACCGTGCCGCCCGACTCGCCCTGCGTGAAGAACTGCTCTTCCGTCACCTCGCGAGCTTCGGTGTGGTGCGAGATGAAGACTATCTCGACGTTGTCGTACTTCGTCCGAAGAAAGCGAACCATCCAGAAGAAGAAGCTGCGCGCGATGTACTTCTTGAACTCGCCCATCGAGCCCGACACGTCCATCAGCGCGAGGACGACGGCGTTCGACTCGTAGCGGTTATCTTCTTCCCAAGTCTTAAAGCGCAAATCTTCCTTGCGCACGCCGCCGAAGCGCGGCCGACGGCTCTCGCGCGCGTTGCGCTTGATGTTCTCTAGAATCATGCGACGCTTGTCGAGGTTCGACATGACGCCGGTGCGTCGGATTTCGTTAAAGCGCGTCGTCTTGGCCTGCACGGCGCGCTTGGCCTTCTCTTCGAGGAAGGGGAGCTGTAGGTCTTCAAAAATCATCGCGGCCAACTCGTCCACGTCGACCTCGGCCTCGTAGTAGTCCGCGCCGGGGTCGCCGCCGGCCTGCCCCTTCCCCTGCCCCTGCGTCTGCCCCTCGCGGCCGAGCACGTCGCCGACCTGCGTCTTGCCGTCGCCCTGCCCGACGTGCTTGCGCTTGCGATGGTCGAAGCGAAACTTGTACTCATCGAGCGAGCGGATGGGGACTTTGACGGTGCGGCGTCCGTCCGAGAGGATGATGGCCTCGTTCGAGACGATGGAGCCGAGGTTTTTGCGAATCGCCTCTTTGACGCGCTCCTTGTGGCGCTCCTGATCGATGATGCCCTTGCGCTGCAAAGACCAGTCGTTGCGCTGGATGGTTCCTGAAATCTGTGAGTCGCTCATCACGTCAAACCTCACGTTCTTCCCGTCCCGCGTGTGGCGGCGACGCGCCGCGTCATGATTTTAACCCGGCGGCGCGGTTCCAATAAAAAGTCATGCTCGCGTCCTCTCGCCCGGCGAAGTCGCTTAACTCCGCGAGCGCGCCCTCGACCTCCGTGGCCGAAGCGAGGCCCTCCGTGATGAGACCCCGAGCGCCGCCCCGGACGTTGCCCGCGACGTTCTCCATCCAAGGGCGGAAGGTCGGCTCGCCCGCGTAGTGAATCTCTGGCTGGATGCTTAGCTCCACGCGGTCGAAGCCCGCGCGCTTGAAGAGCGAGAAGAGGCGGCCGCCGATGAGCGCGTCGCCGCCGAGGCGTCGTTGCAGCTCGGCGAAGGCGCGCCAGACCTTTTCAAAGCGCGGACACGGTGGGTCGAGGACGTTCACGAGGATGTTGTTCTCCTGCGCGCACGCGCGACCGCCCGGCTTTAGCACGCGCCGCATCTCTTCGAGCACGCGCGCGGGGTCGGCGACGTGTTCGAGGACGTAGCGGCAGTAGGTCAGGTCGAAACTCTCGTCCGCGAAGGGGAGCGCGTGCGCGTCGGCGCGGACGAAACGTAGATTCGGCGCGTCGCTCCCGGCCTTCGACAACTGCGCCGCCGAAAACTCGACGCCCCACACCTCGCCCTCGCTGGCGCGCGCGGCGACCTCGCCCGCGAGAATGCCGAGCCCGCTCCCGACTTCGAGCACCGCCTCCGACTCCTTAACATCGAGGAAGCGCACGAACGCCTCGTTCGTCAGACGATTCAAGAGCGCGAGCCGCTCCTGCTCCGCGCCGTCCGTCCCGTGTATGTAAGCCGCCCTCGTCATCCCATCGCCCGCGCACAACTCCTCACGAACTTTGACCGCCGTTGCGACCCTCGTCGGCCTGTCGCTCCACGAAATTGATGAGAGCGTTGAGACGCTCATCCGTCTCGGCCATTTGCCTGTCGGTTCGCTCCTGCGCCTCCTTGAGCGCGTTGATCTCGCCCGCCTGAATCTCCGCGGCGGCGAGCAATGCGTGAATGCCGTTTTCGGTGCGCGACCATTTTTCGTCCGCACGCGCATGCCGCTCTTCCCAACTCTGTTCGGCGCGCGCCTGCGTTTCGCGCAGTTGTTGCAGGTCGGCGGAGAACTGCGCCTGCTGTTGAATGATGAAATCTATGTTGCGCTCTATTCTCTCGTTACGCTCGCCTGCCTCCTTCTCGTTGGTCACAACCCGGTCGGTTAATTTTTCGATCACCTGGAGCATGCGAAGCTCGGGCGAGAGAAGGCGCTGAATTTCCTCCTTCGGAATGCCGCGCTCCTTCCTCCACTTTTCCAACTCGTCCTCCTCACTCATTGCGGCTGACTCCTTTCGTTAAGTGGGCGGGCAGAGTGTGTAAACGGGCGACGCCCGCACCTCTGGCGTGAAAGGGCGGGCGTCCGTTGCGTATCGTGTCGTTCGCCGTGGTAGCGACTCGAAGCCGCCCGCGCGTAAGGTCAGCGCGAGAGCAGCGTGCCGACGTAGGTCAGGAGTTCGTTGGCGCAGACGGGGCAGTAGCCGCCGTCTTTGACGAGGCGGTCGACGACCTCGTTGATGCGGCGCAGTTGGTCTGGGTCGGGCGTCTTGGCCGACGTCGTAATCTTCACCACGTCCTTGAGGTCGGCGAAAATCTTCTTCTCGATGGCCTCCTTGAGGCGTTCGTGCGAATTGTACTCGAATGGCTTGCCCTTGCGCGCGTAGGAAGAGATGCGGATGAGTATCTCCTGCCGGAAGGTGTTCTTGGCGTTCTCGGAGATTCCGATCTGCTCCTCGATGGAGCGCATCAACTGCTCGTCGGGCTCCATGTCGTCTTCGGTAATCGGGTCTTTGATGCGCTCCTTGTTGCAGTAGGCCTCGACGTTGTCGAGGTAGTTGTTGCACATCGTGCGCGCCATCTCCTCGAACGAGTAGACGAAGGCGCGCTGCACCTCGGTCTTCGCCATCTCGTCGTACTCCTTGCGGGCCGCCGAAATGAGGTTGAGGTAACGCTCGCGCTGCTCGGGCGTAATTCCGGTGTGCTGCTCGAAGCCGCCTTTGATGGTGCGCAAAGCGTCGATGGGGTTGATGCAGGTGACGCCGTCGCGCACCAAGGCCGAAGAGAGACGGTTGATGATGTAGCGCGGGCTGATGCCGTCCATCCCCTCGCGCAGCGTCTCCTCCTTCAGCTCGCGCACGTCCTTCGACTTGTAGCCTTCGACGTCCTCGCCGTCGTAGAGCTTCATCTTTTTGACGATGTCGACGTTGGCCCGCTTCGGTTCTTCCAACCGCGTCATGACGGCGAACATCGCCGCGACCTTCAGCGTGTTGGGCGCGACGTGGACGTTTCTGAGCACCTCCGACTGGTTGAGGAGCTTGTAGTAGATGCGCTCCTCTTGGGAGACGCGCAGGTTGTAGGGGACGCGCACGAGGATGATGCGGTCTTGCAGCGCCTCACTCTTTTTGTTGCCCGCGAAGGCGACGTACTCGTTCTCGTTCGTGTGCGAGAGGATGACCTCGTCGGCGTAAATCATCGCGAAGCGGCCGGTCTTGATGTTCTGCTCCTGCGAGAGCGTGAGCAGCGAGTACAAGAACTTCTCGTCCACCTTCAGCATCTCGACGAACTCCATCACGCCGCGATTCGCGATGTTGAGCTCGCCGTCGAAGCGGTAGGCGCGCGGGTCTGACTCGACTCCGACCTCGCCGATGGTCGAGAGGTCAATCGAGCCGGTCAGCTCCGTGATGTCCTGCGACTTCGGGTCTGAGGGGGCGAACGTGCCGATGCCGATGCGGTTCTTCTCGGAGAAGAGGATGCGCTGGATTTTGACCTCTTCGTGACGGCCGCCGTAGGTGTGTTCGAGCGCGTAGCGACACTGCGGGCAGAGGTCGCCCTCGATGTAGATGCCGTAGTGCTTCTCGACCTCGGCGCGCAGCTCGTGCGGGATGAGGTGCAGAGGCTCTTCGTGCATTGGGCAGTCCTTGATGGCGTAGACCGCGCCCTCCTCGACGCGCGTCCACTCCTCAAGCCCACGCTTGAGCATCGTGACAATCGTCGACTTGCCGCCGCCGACGGGGCCCATCAGAAGGAGGATGCGCTTGCGGACTTCGAGGCGTTGGGCGGCCGACTTGAAGTACTCGACGATGCGCGCGATGGGTTCTTCGATGCCGAAGAGTTCCGCAGCGAAGAAGTTGTAGCGGTTGACCTCGTCGCGCGTGCCCTCGTTGAGCTTCTCGACGCCGCGCGAGTGGATCATGTCGTTGATGCGGGCGTGCGACAGTTGCGCGAGACGCGGGTTTTGCAGAACCAGCTCGAAGTAGTCCTGAAAAGTGCCCTCCCACCTGAGCGCCTCGTTGTCGCGGCGGAGGCTTTCCAGCCGCTCGCTGATGTTGAATTTGCTGCCATCCTTCTCTTCGTGCATAGCCTCGTCTTTAAACCTCGTAAGCGTCGGCTTCGCGCTCGTTGGACGGCGTGGGGAAAGTCACGCCCTGCGTCTACGGTCGGAATGGCGGCGGCGGGAAAATATTGCGCGCGGGCGCGGCCCCTCTGCCGCCGGCCAACGCGCGCTCACTCGCCGCCGAGTCCTTTTCCAAACCCCTTGCCGGAATTGATTGTCAACGCGGGAGTGCTTCGATAGGGAGGTGTGCCTGCTTCGCGGGAGGCAAACAACTTCCTACTTAGCGCCCCCTACTGTTGGGCCAAGTATAGCACCGCACCGTCTCGGCCCGACACTCTTATTTTTCTTCGCCGGCGAGCCCGACTTTCGGCCTGAGCGCGCGCGCCGCCGCGTCGTAGACGCCGACTCCCAGCAGACGGCCCTCGCCGTCGAAGAGCGAGACGTGCGCGCCGTCGGCCCACGCGGGCGACGGCGCGTCGGCCAGAGCGACGGCCGCGCCGTGACGCGCCGCCTCGGCCTCACGCACGCTTAGATGCGCCGAGGGGAGGCGCGAG
>DASUNL010000548.1:0-5332 GCA_036277175.1 Pyrinomonadaceae bacterium
CCTGAGCGTCGCGGAGAACATCTTCCTTGGTCGCGCGCCGCGCCGCCTCGGCGTCATACGCTGGGAAGAACTCTACAGCCGCGCGCAGAAGCTTCTGGACGAGCTGAACCTCCGCGTCGACCCGCGCACGCCGGTCGGGAACTTGGGCATCGGGCAGCAGCAGTTGGTCGAAATCGCGAAGGCCATCTCGCAGGAGGCAAACATCCTCGTCCTCGATGAGCCGACGGCCGCGCTCGCCGACGAGGAGGTCGAAACCCTCTTCCGCATCCTCCGACGATTCCGCGAGCGCGGCGTCGGGATGGTCTACATCTCGCACAAGCTCGACGAGGTCTTCCGCATCAGCGACCGCATCACCGTCCTACGCGACGGCCGCACCGTCGGCACGCACGACCGCGCCGACTTGGACGAGGCGCGCGTCATCGCCCTGATGGTCGGGCGCGAGGTCGGGCAGATTTTCCCCGAGCCGAAGCACGAGCGCGGCGACGTGGTCTTCGAGGCGCGCGGCGTTACGGTCGAAGACCCGGAGGTGAAGGGGAAACTGCTCGTCGATAACGTCAGCTTCTCCGTCCGTCGCGGCGAGGTCTTAGGAATTGCGGGTTTGATGGGCGCGGGCCGGAGCGACCTCCTGATGGCAATCTTCGGCGCGCACGCCGGGCGGACGACCTCGGAGATTTTCGTCGAGGGCAAGCCGATACGCATCGCGCGTCCGTCGGACGCCATCGCGCACGGCGTCGGGTTCGTCACCGAAGACCGCAAGCGTTACGGACTCGTCCTCGACCAGACCATCCTGCGCAACATGACGCTCGCGGGACTCGCGCGACTGTCGGGCCGCTACGTCACCGACGAGGAGCGCGAGGCGGCGGCGGGCGAGCGCGCGGCGCGCGACCTGAGGGTCAAGGCCAACTCCGTATACACGGTCGTCGGCACGCTCTCGGGCGGCAACCAGCAAAAGGTCGTTTTGGCGAAGTGGCTGCTGACGAACCCGCGCGTGCTTTTCTTGGACGAGCCCACGCGCGGCATCGACGTGGGCGCGAAGCAGGAGATTTACGCCGAGATAAATCGGCTCGCCTCCGAGGGTTTGGCAATCGTCCTTGTCTCCTCGGAGCTGCCCGAGGTGCTCGGCCTCTCCGACCGCGTCCTCGTGCTGCACGAAGGCCGCCTGACGGGCGAGTTCCGCCGCTCGGAGGCCACACCCGAAGCCGTCATGGCCTGCGCGACGGGACACGCGCGCCGCACGGCTTGAGCCTCGAAAGTGATGCCGAGCAAAAAAGCAAAATGCGTCGCCGTCGAGCTGGCCCTGCTCGTCGCGCTGCCTCTTCTGGCCGACCAAGTATTCATGGAGTGGGCGGGCCGCGAGGAGTTGGACGAGTTCTCAAGGGCTTTGACAATCGTCCTGAGGGTCTTCGCGATACTCGCTTACTACTTCGCGCTCGCCGTCTTCGTCGCGTGTTGGCTGTTCCGTAATTTCAACGAGCAGAGCGGCAAGCCGCGCTATCACTTTCTGAGAGGTGGCTTATGAGCAGCCCGCCGAACGAACCCGCAGTCGATAGGCCGCCGGTGACGGCCGACGTGGCCCCGCCCGGCGTCACGACCGAAGGCGAGCGGCAGACGCGCATTGCGGGCCTGCGTCTCCCGACCGAGCAACTGCGTGCCTACTCGATGCTCTTCGCGCTCGTCGTCATCTGGGGCTACTTCCAGTGGGCGACCGTCAGCGAGCTATACCCTTACGGCGTCTTCCTCCACCCGGTCAACTTCTCGAAACTCTTACAGCAGATGTCCGTCACCGGCGTGCTCGCCGTCGGGATGCTGATGGTCATCGTCGCCGGGCAGATAGACCTCTCGGTCGGCTCGGTCGTCGGGCTGCTCGGCGGCGTGGCGGCGCTCTCTCAAGACTGGCAGGGGCTTGGCTTCGCGGCCTCGCTCGCGGCCGCGCTCCTCGGCGGCCTCCTCGTCGGCGCGCTTCAGGGCGGCCTCGTCGCCTACGGCAACATCCCGGCCTTCATCGTCACGCTCGGCGGCCTGCTGGCGTGGCGCGGCCTCGTCTTCATACTCACGCACAACGAGACGATTCCGCTCCAAGACCCGACGTTCAAAGGCATCGGGCGCGACCTGCTCGCCCCGGTCGTCGGCTACGCCATCGCCGTCGTGTCAATCGCCGTCATCGTGTGGACGACCTTGCGACGCAACGCCACGCGCCGACGTCACGGCCTCAAGGCCGCGAGCGCGGGCGCGACCGTCGCGCGCATCGCCCTCCCGTCCGTGCTCGTCGCGGCGTTCGTCTTCTACATGAACACGCAGGGCGGCGTGCCCATCCCCGTCGTCGTCTTCTTCTCGGTGGCGGCCGTCGGAGTGTTTCTGACGAACAAGACCACCTACGGGCGTTATCTCTACGCCATCGGCGGGAACCCCGACGCGGCGCGTCTTTCCGGCATCAGCGTGCGGCCGCACATCATGGCGGCGTTCTGTCTGATGGGTGTGCTGGCGGGGGTCGCCTCGATTCTTAGCACCTCGCGCCTGCAAAGCGCGTCGCCCGGCGAAGGCTCTCTGCTTGAGTTGGACGCCATCGCCGCCTGCGTCATCGGCGGGACGAGCCTGATGGGCGGGCGCGGCACGGTCTTCGGCGCGCTGCTCGGCGCGCTCATCATGGCGAGCCTCGACAACGGGATGTCGCTCATCGGCGTCGGCACGCACTCGCAACAGATAATCAAGGGCGCGGTGCTCGTCACGGCCGTCTGGTTCGACATGCTCGGCCGCCGTCGCGGCTGACGGAGGCGATTCTCCGATGGACGCCGCGAGAGTGTTGGCGCTCTACGATAGCGAGGAGCGCATGGGGCGCGAGTGGCCGGGGATGCGCCGCGAGGTGACGCCGCACGTCATACGCCAGCTCGACCTTCCGGGGCGCGAGAGCTTCATCAACTGCTCCTTCATGAGCGACGCGACGGCCGACGAAGGCATCGCCGCGCAGATAGATTTCTTCGAGCGCGCCGGCCAGCACTTCGAGTGGAAAGTCTACGAGCACGACGAGCCGCGCGATTTGCGCGAGCGTCTCGTCGCGCGAGGCTTCGAGGCGGGCGAGGAAGAGGCCGTGATGGCGCTCGAACTCGCGGAGACTCCGGCGGCGCTTCTGCGCCCGACGGGGCACGACGTGCGGCGCGTCGAGAGCGCGGAAGGAATCCGCGACCTCGTCTCGGTGCAGGACGCGGTCTGGGAGCAGAACCGCGCGTGGCTCGGCCGTCAACTCGCGGAAGAGTTTGAGAGGACGCCCGACGAACTCTCGATGTACGTCGCCTACTTCGAGGGCGTGGCGGCCGCGTCGGGCTGGGTGAGGTTTCCGGCCGGGGGCAGTTTCGCGAGCCTGTGGGGCGGCTCGACGCTCCCCGCGTCGCGGCGCAGAGGTCTCTACACGGCGCTGCTCGCCGCGCGCGTCGAGGAGGCGAGGCGGCGCGGCTATCCTTACCTGACGATTGACGCCGGGCCGATGAGCCGCCCCCTCGTCGAGCGGTTCGGCTTCCGTCTCCTGACCCACACAACCCCCTGCCGCTGGCGCGTCCGAAACCCGCGCGGAGAAGAATGAAAGTCTTCAGACACTTCGTCGCCTTCGCCCTGACGCTCTTGTGCGCGGCGGCCGCGCCCGCGCAAATCGCGCGCGATAACAACCTCGCGCCCGGCGCGCCGGGCAAGGACGCGCGTTGGGAGAGCGCGGGGAAGACGGCCGTCGGCACGTCGAACACATTGGAGTCGAAGGTCTGGTTCACTCTGCGCGAAGGTGTCTTGACGGAGGTCTATTACCCGACCGTCGACGTGGGCAACTCGCGCGTGCTTGAGTTCCTCATCACCGGTTGCGAGACCAACTTGAGCCCGCGCCCGTGGGTCGAGAGCCGCGACACGCGGCACCGCATCGAGGCGCTCGACCCGCGTGCGCTCACGTTCCGGCAGGTTAGCGAGCAGGAGCACACGCAGTTCAGAATCACCAAGACCTACACGGCCGACCCAGAGCGCCCCGTCGTTCTCATCGACGTCGAGTTCTTCACCACCTGCCACGTCCCGCACAAGGTCTACGTCTACTACGACCCGTCGCTCAACAACAGCGGGATGCACGACTCGGCTTGGACGCAGGGCGACGCGCTCCTCGCCTCGGACGCGGACAAGGCTTCAGCATTAGTCTCAAGCACGGGCTTTGAGGAAATGGTCAACGGCTACTTCGAGACGAGCGACGGGCTTACGCAACTGCGCGAGCGCGGGAGGATTGAGAATCAATACGCGCGCGCGGCGGACGGGAACGTCGTGCAGGTGGCGCGCATCAAGTCGCCCGGACGTTTCACGCTCGCGCTCGGGTTCGGGCGCGAGGCCGAAGAGGCTCTGCGTAACGCGCGCGCGTCGCTCGCCAAAGGGTTCGCCGCCACGCGCGCCGAGTACGAGCGCGGCTGGCGCGAATACGTCGGCAGCCTGCGCCGCGTCGCGCCGAAGTATCAGAGACAGTTCGACATGGCGGCGCTTGTCTTGAAGGCGCACGAGGACAAGACTTTTCGCGGGGCGATGATTGCGAGTTTGAGCGTGCCTTGGGGCGGCGGGGCGAGCGCCAACGAGCCGAACGTCGGCGGCTATCACTTGGTCTGGTCGCGCGACCTCTATCAGGTCGCCACGGCCTTCTACGCGCTCGGCGACAAGGCGTCGGCCGACCGCGCGCTCGATTATCTTTTCCGCGTCCAGCAAAAGGCGGACGGCAGTTTCCCGCAGAACTCTTGGCTCGACGGCCGCCCCTTCTGGGGCTCGCTCCAACTCGACGAGGTCGCCTACCCGCTCCTGCTCGCGTACCAACTCGGGCGCACGGACAATGAGACATACGTCAAGCACGTCCGCCCGGCCGCAGACTTCCTCGTGCGCAACGGCCCACGGACTCCGCAGGAGCGTTGGGAAGAGGAGTCGGGCTTCTCGCCCTCGACCATCGCGGCGGAGATAGCGGGCCTCGTCTCGGCCGCCGAGATTGCGCGGCGCAACGACGACCAAGTGTCGGCCGCCATCTACCTCGCGACCGCCGACGAGTTCGCGCGCAACGTCGAACGCTGGACGGCGACGCGCACAGGCCGTCACGGCGACGGCAACTACTATCTTCGTCTAACCGAAGACGGCAACCCGGACGACGGCTCGCCTCTTGAGCTAAACAACGGCGCGGGCAGTTTCGACGAGCGCGACATTGTTGACGCGGGCTTTCTCGAACTCGTCCGCCTCGGCGTCAAGCGCGCGGACGATCGCGCGAGCGTCAACACGCTGCAGGTCGTCGACTCCAAGCTCGGGGCGGGCTCGTTCTGGCACCGCTTCTCCTTCGACGGCT
>DASUNL010000549.1:0-11157 GCA_036277175.1 Pyrinomonadaceae bacterium
CACTGTTGGAAGCACAAGAGGTGTCGCGGCACTACCGGATGGGCGAGAACGTCGTGGTCGCTCTAGACCGCGCGTCGGTCGCCGTCGCGGAGGGCGAGTTCGTCGCGCTGCAAGGCACTTCGGGGTCGGGCAAGTCGACGCTCCTTAACCTGTTCGGCGGCCTCGACCACCCGACGAGCGGCGAGGTCGTCTTCGAGGGGCGTTCGCTCGCGCCGCTCTCGAAGCGCGAGATGGCGCGCTACCGGCGGCGCTCGGTCGGCATGATTTTCCAGAACTTCAACCTCATCCCGACGATGACGGCCGCCGAGAACGTCGCGCTCGCGCTCGCCTTCGGGGGCTTGCGCGGCCGCGAGCGCGAGGGGCGTGCGAGGGAGTTGCTGACGCGCGTGGGCCTCGGCGAGCGCGCCGAGCACCGCCCGTCGGAGCTTTCGGGCGGCGAGCAGCAGCGCGTCGCCATCGCGCGCGCACTCTCGAACCGCCCGCGCGCGCTCCTCGCCGACGAACCGACCGGCAACCTCGACTCGACGCGCGCCGAGGAACTGCTCGCCCTCCTGCGCGAGATGGTCGCCTCAGACCGCCTCACCGTCCTCATGGTCACGCACGACCGCGACCTCGCCGCGCGCTTCGCCGACCGCACCATCCAACTCAAAGACGGACGAGTCGTCAGTGGTGAATCGTCAATCGTGAATCGTGTTTCAGAGCCTCCGGACGCGAGCGGCGAATCGCGAGTCGGCTGAACCTCAATCGATTTACGATTCACGATTCACCCTTTACAATAAACACGTTCCACACATTCCGAACTCTTAAGCGGGCTGCATGATTCAGGCCATTCTGTTCGACTTCAACGGCATCATCGTGGACGACGAGCCGTTGCAGATGCGTGCTTACCAAAAGGTGCTCGCGGCCGAGGGGCTAACGCTCACCGAGGAGGATTACTACTCCCTGCTCGGCACGGACGACGTGACTTTCCTGCGCCGCACATACGAGCGCGCCGAGCGCGAGTTGACGGACGAAAAGCTGACGGCAATCGTCGGGGCCAAGACGCGCGCACACCGCGAGCTTCTGACCGGCGAGCCGCCGCTCTTTCCAGGCGTCGTCAATTTCCTTAAGGCGCTCGCGCGCGAGTACCCGCTCGGCGTCGTCAGCATGGCGCGCCGCGAGGAGATAGAGTACGTCTTCGAGCGCGCGGCTTTGCGCGGCGTCTTCGACGTGGTCGTCGCGGCCGAGGACGTGACGGCCTGCAAGCCCGACCCCGGCTGCTACAACTCCGCGCTCGAACTGCTCAATCGGAAACGCGGCGAGGCGCACATCGTCCCGCTTCAGCCCGCGGAGTGTCTCGTCGTCGAGGACGCGCCGCCCGGCATCGAGTCGGCGCGCCGCGCGGGGATGCGAACGCTCGGCGTCACCAACACGGTCGGCGAGCGCGCGCTCCGAGAGGCCGGGGCCGACGTCGTCACACACAGCCTCGCCGACTGGACGCTCGACGCGGTGCGGCACGTCTTCGACGGAAGATAAGTCCGGACGCCGGACTCCCGTTTTATGACCCCAGCCGGAAAGCTTGCGGCGGCCGAGGCGCGAAGTCGTTTCGCGCTCGAAGTGTTGCGACGCGGCGAGGAGATCGACCTCGCGCGCGCGGCGCTCTTCGTCGCGGCCGAAGACGACGCGGGCTGCGACGTGCGCGCGACGCTCGACGCGCTGAACGAGTTGGGCGCGCAGGCGCGCGAGCGCGTCGAAGTTGATGAGAGTCGCGCGGTCGAAGCGCTCAACCAATATCTCTTTGAAGACCTCGGCTTCGGCGGCGACGAGTCGAACTACTACGACCCGCGCAACAGCTTTCTCAACCGCGTCGTCGAGCGGCGCGCGGGAATCCCCATCACGCTCTCAATCGTCTACATGGAGGTCGGACGCCGCGCCGGACTCGCCGTCGAGGGCGTCGGCATGCCCGGCCACTTCATCGTGCGCGCGCGCGGCCCGCTAGACGACGCCGACCTCCTCGTTGACCCCTTCGCCGGGCGCGTCGTTGACGAGGACGACTGCCAGCAGCGACTCGACATGATTTACGCGGGGCAGTTGCCGCTCTCGCAGGAGCTTCTGCGCGCGATGCCCAAGCGCGACATCCTCGTGCGACTGCTCAACAACCTGAAGGGCATCTACGTCGAGGCGCAGATGCACGGGCGCGCGCTGGCGGTCGTCGAGCGTCTGCTCCTGCTCGCGCCGCACGCCGCCTCGGAGCGGCGCGACCGTGGACTCCTCCTCGCACAGCTCAAACGTCTCCCCGAGGCCATCGCCGACGTGCGCGCCTACCTCGCCTCGGCCGCGAACTCGCCCGACGCCGAAGAGGTGCGCGAGCAACTCGGCAAGATGCGACAGCGTCTCGCCTCGCTCAACTGACTCGCCCGCCGCCCGTGTACGCGAGCGCACAGACCCGCGATGCGGTAAAATGTAAATTCCAAGTTCCCCCGTTTCAGAAAATTTTAACGCGAGACCTTAAACAAAAGGGTTTCAGGGAGGCTGCTGTATGAAGGTAAGAATGAGACTCGGTCTGCTGTTGATGCTCTGCTGCGTGGCGGGGCTGGCGCTCGCGTTGCCCGTCTGGCGCGCGGACGCGCAGAGGGGGGAGGCGGCCCGCAACATCACGGGCACGGTGGTCGGCGTCGGCGGACGTTTCGGCGGTCGCTCCTACCCGTTCCGGCTCATCATCGAACGCTACACCTCGGACGAAGAGGTGCGGCGTCTGAACGCGGCGATGGAGTCGGGCGGGCAGGACGGACTTTTGCGCGCCATCAGAGACATGCGCGCCGGGCGGATACAGGTCGGCACGGGCGTGGGCCTTGAGGCCAACGTCATCCTGCCGCTCCCGAAAGAAGGCGGCGGCTCGAAGCTCGTCGTCCTCTTCGAGCGCAACATCAACTTCTACGAGGTGCGTCGCGGGACGCGCTCGCAGGACTACCGCTTCGGCTACGCCGAGCTGCACATGGAGCCGCGCGGCGCGGGCGAGGGGACGTTCATCCCGGCCGCGAAGGTCAGGCTCCGCGACGGCAACACTTGGGAGGTCGAAGACTTCGGCGTCTTCCCCGCGCGCCTGATGGGACTACAGCAGCGCGGCGGCGGGCGCGGCCCTCGCTAGAAGCACGAACAGGCCATCAAGTCGAGAAGCCCCGGAGGCGCGCGCGAGTTCACTCGTCGCCCCTCCGGGGCTTGTGACTTTTGGCAACGGACTTTAGACTCCGAACCGTCTATTGAGTCATGCCCTTCCTCGACCTCCTCCGTCTGGCACTCAGAAACCTGCGCGAGGCGAAGCTGCGCGCGGTGCTGACGACGATGGGCGTCGTCGTCGGCGTCGCCGTCATCGTGACGATGGTCTCGTTCGGGCTGGGCTTGCAGCGCAACACCGTCGACCGCTTCAGGGAGCGCGACCTCTTCAACGAGATAAGAGTCCTCGGGCGCAACATCTCAAGCCTCGTCGAGACGGAGCTGAACCGGCGTGCGGGCGACGGGCCGCAGCAGGGCGGCGACGAAAAAGCGGAGGGCACGCCGACGCCCACGCCGACGCCCGCGCGCACGCTCGACGACGCGGCCATCGCGGAAATTGAGCGGATGCCCGGCGTCGCCTACGCCGAGCCGAACTTCACCTTCACGGCCTACGTCCGAGCCAACGGCCGCACGCGCCGCGAGACCATCGGCGGCGCTCGCGTCCCGAACGCGGCCTCGCGCTTCAAGAACTTCTCGGCCGGCGCGATGATTTCCGCGCCCGAGGCCGAGGAGGTCGTCGTCGATTCCGAGTTCCTCAAAGAGTTCGGCTTCGAGAGCCCGGAAGCGGCCGTCGGCCAGACGGTCGAGCTGCTCGCGCCGCCGGAAGGCGACACGGACGACGGCGGCAAAGAGCCGGACGCGAAGAAGCAAGAGCAGGCGAGCGAGGCGGAGGACGGAGAGCCCGTCACCTTCTTCGGCATCCCTCTCGAAGAGGGCGGCGCGGGCGAAGTGGGAACGGACGAGGAAGCGAATAACGAGGAAGCGAGCACGGCTAATCTCGTCGCGCGACCTTTCCGCATCGCGGGCGTTTTGAAAGACGAGATTGCGGCTAACGACGAGCCGGGCGGCGGGCGGCGCTTCCGCGGCATGATGCCCGAGTCGGGCCTCTACGTCCCTTTGCCGGCGGCGCGCGAGTGGGCGGGGAAGAACAGGGACTTGGTGCGCGAGGTCGCCTTGCGTCTCGCGCGCGAGAGCGGCGTCATCGCCGAGGACGAGACCGAAGGCTATCAGTCGGCCGTCGTCCGCGTGACCGACCCGGCGGTGTCCGGAGACGTGAGCCGGCGTCTCAAGGAGGCGGGCTTTAACGCCTTCAGCTTCCTCGACCAGCTCGACGAGCTACGCACCGTCTTTCTCGTCATCAACTCGGCCCTCGGACTGCTCGGAGGCATCTCACTCCTCGTCGCCTCGTTCGGCATCGCCAACACGATGATTATGTCCATCTTCGAGCGGACGCGCGAGATTGGAATCATGAAGGCCATCGGCGCGGAAGACCGCGAGATTAAGTTCATCTTCTTCTTCGAGGCGGCCGTCATCGGCCTCGCGGGCGGCACCATCGGCGTCCTCGTCGCGATTGCGATTGACAAGCTCGCCAACCAGCTCGCCTTCAAGTTCATACTTGAGCCGCAAGGCGTCAACTTCATCAACTTCTTCTCGCTCCCCGCGTGGCTCTGGCTCGGCGCGATTCTCTTCGCCACGCTCATCTCCGTCGCCGCCGCACTCTACCCCGCCTCACGCGCCGCGCGCATCGACCCCGTCCGCGCGCTGCGCCACGACTGACTCAATCACTCCGGGTTGCCCTTGCAGGTCGGGCCGAAGAGGGCGGGGATTTTGCCGGTGATGATGGGGTAGTTGGGCGCTTCCTCGACGTTGCGCGGCAGCCACTCGGCGAGGTGTTCGGGGAGCGCGGCGTCGGGGAAGATGGCCTCGACCGGGCACTCGGGCACGCAGGCGTCGCAGTCGATGCAGGTCTCGGCGTTGATGTAGAGGCGGTCGGGCAGCTCGTGAAAAGCCTCGACGGGGCAGACCGCCGCGCAGTCGGTGTACTTGCAGTCAACACAGTCTTCGGTGACGACGTAGGTCATAGACCTCTCCTGCCTTCGGTTGGAATGAGTTTGTCCTGCTTCTATGACAGGTGAGGCGCTCGTGTCAACTGCAACAGGGGAGTGACGGCGGCGACGTGAGAGTTGAGGTGTGGGGCGGCTGCCAGCAGCCGCCCCACTCTTACATGCGCGCCGCGTGCCTCTTAAGGGAACTCGCAACGGCAGGTGATATAGTTGAACGTGCCGCCCCGTACTTCGCACCAGTGCGTCGGCGGCGGGTCACACGGGAGAGGCTCATCCTCGCTCGTAATGACCACCCGCCTGACGCCCGGCGCGCTCGCCGACAGAGACAACATCAACACCAACATCGTGGCAAATAGCCCAAGACGCTTTCTCATGGCAACTCCTCCTCTGTCGCTCCGAATTGAAAACTGTTACGTGAGGTGAACGTGGGGGCGTTGTGCGCCGACATTTTACGCGCGCGGATGAGCTTATTGCAACGACGGTAAAAGTGCGTCGAAGTGTGGCGCGCGTTTCTTTGGCAGACCGGGGCGCGGCGTCAAACATCTCCGAGCAAAGTATTGACTTTTGCGGGGGGCGGAAATATCGTGTCGGCGTTGTCGCCGCCGAACACGCGCGCTCGTTTGAGTCCCGCCCGAAGCTTCGTCGGCCTCACGCAAACGCAGAAGCAGCACGCGGTCGCCCCGGCCGCCAAACAAGGACGCGCGGGCCGCGCCTTCCGCTCTCGACCCCAGCCGCAGGTGTTTGTAATGGCAAAGAAGAATCTCAACTACGTCCAACCGCCGCCCGCGCGTCGGCCGCTTAAAATCTACGCCTTCGACCCGATGCTCGGGCGCACGCCCGAGAACCGCATCACCATCGACATCCCCAACGAGCGGCTCGCGCCGGGGCCGCAGGGCGAGCGCGTCGAGGTCATCGACTTCGACGGCGCGAACCAGTTCTACTACCCGCCCGTCAACCTCGAAGACCCGGCCATCCTGATGCAGAACGGCTTGGAGCCGACCGAGTCAGACCCGCGCTTTCATCAGCAGATGGTCTACGCCGTCGCGATGAAGGTCATCGAGAACTTCGACATCGCCTTGGGCCGCCGCATCAACTTCACGCGCGGGCGTCTGCGTCTCTTCCCCCACGCCTTTCAAGGCGCGAACGCCTTCTACGACCGCTCGCTCCTAGGCGTGCTGTTCGGCTACTTCCGCGCCGACAAGATTGACCCCGGCCCGAACCTTCCGGGCCAGACCGTCTTCACGTGTCTCTCGCACGACATCATCGCGCACGAGGTGACGCACGCGCTCGTCGACCGCCTACGGCGCTTCTTCATGGAGCCGTCGAATCACGACGTGTCCGCCTTCCACGAAGGCTTCTCCGACATCGTCGCCATCTTCCAGCACTTCTCGTTTCCGGCCATCCTCCGCCGCGTCATACAGGAGACGCGCGGCGACCTGCGCTCGCCGACCGAGATGATTAACCTCGCGTGCGAGTTCGGCTACGCGACCGGCGCGGGCCAAGCCCTGCGCTCGGCCGTCGAGCCGGACGCCAAGCCCGACCCGAAGCTCTACCAGACCATCACCGAGCCGCACGAGCGCGGCGCGATTTTAGTCGCCGCCGTCTTCGACGCCTTCTTCACGACCTACCAGCGACGCATTCAAGACTTGATTCGCATCGCCACCGGCGGCACGGGCCGTCTGCCCGAAGGCGACCTCCACCCAGACCTCGTCAACCGCATCGCCGCCGAGGCGACGCGCACCTCGCAGACGGTTCTGACGATGTGCATACGCGCCTTCGACTATCTGCCGCCCGTCGACGTGACCTTCGGCGACTACCTGCGCGCCCTCGTCACCGCGGACTTCGAGCTGAACCCGACCGACGACTACGGCCTGCGCGCCGCGATGATCGAGTCGTTCCGCTCGCGCGGCATCTACGCCGACAACGTGTCGTCGCTCGCCGAAGACTCTCTCCTGCTCACGCGCCCCCACGGGCTTGAGCCGATACACATCGAGCGGAATCTCGCGATGCTCCTGATGGAGAAGACGCAGGAGTTTAGCCGCGCGCCCTCGGCCCTCCGGAAGGAGGCGGCGATGAAGAAGAGTCCGACGTTCAAGCCGTCGGCGCAGGTCGGCGGCTTCGCGGAGGCCGCGCCCGCCGAAGAGGCTTTCGAGATAGGCTTGGGCGGCGCGATAAGCGGCATGCTCACCGGCTACGCGCGGCGCAACGCGGCCGACCTCGGCCTCAACCCGAACACGACGAAGTACCCCGTGCGTGTCCTCGGCTTCCACCCGGTCTTTCGCATCTCGCCGCGCGGCCAACTTTTGGTCGAGTTGGTCGCGCAGTTCTCGCAGCGCGACGGCGAGCGACGCGACGAGTTCGGCGGCGTCTCTCTGCGCGGCGGGACGACGCTCGTCGCCGCCGCCGACGGCACGGTGCGCTACGTCGCCGCCAAGCCGCTCCCGTCGAAGGACTACAAAGGCCCTTGGAAGCGCGAGGCCGAGTTGCGCGAGCGTCGGCAGACGGGCTTCGTCCGCGAGTGCGACCGCAACGACGCCGCGCTCGCGTGGACGAGCGAGGGCAACTACAAGCGGCGCATCGCCGCGAGCATGAACTTCTCAGCCATCCACAGCGGGGTGTTGCGATGAGCACGAACGAGACGAGCGCCGCGAAGGCGACGACGGCGAACAAGACGACGCCCAACAGCGCGTCCTTCAAGATGTCGGCCGCGAAGAAGTCGGCCGCCAAGAAGTCGGGGTCGAAGAAGTCCGGAGCAAAGAAGACCGGAGCGAAGAAGACGGGCGCGAAGAAGGGCGGGTCGAAGAAGCCTTCGGGCGGCGCGAAGCCGCCCGTCACGCCGCACCCGCTCAAGGTCTCCGACCGCAAGCACGTCAAAATCAGGATGTACAACGTCGGCTTCGGCGACGCCTTCCTGCTCGTCGTCCCCCACAAGGAGCGCGACCGCAAGGTGCTCGTCGATTGCGGCGTCCACTCCTCCGGCCCGAACGTCAAACACAGCATCTCCGAGATGGCGCGCCAAATAGTCGCCGACGTGACCGAAACGGACGGCGTGCCGCGCATCGACGTCGTCATCTGCACGCACCGCCATCAAGACCACGTCTCAGGCTTCCGCGACTCAAGCATCTGGGAGACGGTCGAGGTCGCCGAAGTCTGGATGCCTTGGACGGAAGACCCGAAAGACCCGGAGGCGCGCCGCATACGCGAGACGCAGAGCAAGACGGCCAAGCACCTGACGGCCGCGCTCTCGGCCAAGCAGAAGCGACTCGGCGCGTCGGGCGCGAACGCGCGCCAGCTCGCCGCGCTCGCCGAGATTAAAGAACTCGTCGACAACTCGCTCACCAACGCCGAGGCGATGTTCACTCTCCACGAGGGCTTCACGGGCGACCCGCGCCGACGCTACCTCCCCTACAAGACGCACTCGCGAAACTCTTTCAAGCCGCGCGTGCTGCCCGGCGTCACCGTCCACCTGATGGGGCCTTCGCGCGACTTCGAGGTCATACGCGACATGGACCCGCCGAAGGGCAAAAGCTACCTCCGTCTGATGGACGCGGCCGCCGCCACCGACGAGCAACACACGCCCTTCCACTCGAACTGGTGGATAAAAATCAGCGAGTTCAACTTCCCCGAGCTTCGCCTCGCCCCGGCCGACGTCGAGCGCATCAAGGACGTGGGCGAGGGGCAGGAGTTGGCCGTCGCCGTCGCCTTGGAGAAGGCCGTCAACGGGACGAGCCTGATGATTATGTTTCAAATCGGGAAAGCGTATCTCTTATTCCCCGGCGACGCGCAGTGGGGCACTTGGAACGCGGCGCTCAACCACCCTGACTGGCGTCCGCTCCTTGAGCGCACGACCTTCTACAAGATAGGTCACCACGGCAGCCACAACGCCACGCCCGTCGAGTTCGTCGAAGAGGTCTTAGGCAAAGACTTCTCGGCGATGGCCTCGACGCGCCACATGGCGAAGTGGAAGTTCATCCCGAAGACGGAGCTGATGGAGGCGCTGCGCAAGAAGTCGAAGAGCGTCGTCCGCAGCGACAAGCCCGACCCCACCGACCCGCCCGGCTTCAAGCGCGAGCCAGACCTCTTCGTCGAAACCGAACTCAAGATTTGACGCTTCGTCAGCGACCCTCGCATGAATGAACGAACGCCGCGCCGACTCGCTTGAGCCGTCGCGGCGTTCGTCGCAGCCACAGGAGCGGGGAGAGAACTTGACTCGATTAAGCGCGCTTGATGTTGCGCGCCTGCGCACGCGGCGCGGCGTCGGCCGAGGCCGTGGCGGCCTGACGCTTGTCTTCGTCGTCGGCCGTCGTCCTTATCTTCTCGGCGCGCGCGCTCATGCGGCGGTCGAGGTCTGCAATCTGCTCGGGGCTGAGGCGATAGATGTTCGGCTGGTTGTGATAGACCTTCGCGCCCGTCACCACGTCGGCCTGTTTGAAGCCGAGGCTCTCGGCGCGCGCGACCAACTCCTGCACCGTCATCTGCGGCGGCGCAATCGAGACGGGCGCGGGCATCTCCTCAATCGTCTCGGGGACGGCCGAGGGCTTCGGCGCTTCGACGGGCAGCGCCGTCCCGTGCGCGCGCTTCATGTGTTCGATGAAATCGCGGAAGGTCACGTCGCCCGTCAACTCGAAGCCGACCTCGAAGGCCGGTGAGTTCGACTTGACGACTTGGAAGACGCGCGTGATTTCGCCGTCGCGCTCCTGCAAGGAGACCTCGACCATCACGTCGACGAAGTACTCAAGCCCGCTCGCCGTCATCGGCAGTACGCGACCGACCTCGTTGTCCTCCTTCGCCTCTTTGCCCTTCGCCGGAATTTGGTCGACGATGACGACCGACCTGCCGCTCTCGATGCAGAGCCGACGCAGCACGCCCTGCAAGACCATCTGGTCGGCAGCAAGCTCTTCGGCCGAGGGCTGCGCGAGTTGGTCGCCCGTGCGCTCGCGCACGGCCGTAATCGTCTCGCTGTGCTTGGCCGAGAAGTATGCGGCCCATGAGTCGAGCGCGAAGCAGTTGTAATTCTGCTCGCGGCCTTCGCCGGTGAGCGCCCAGTCGATGAACTCGGGCAGCTCGTCCGGCTCGTGAATCTCTAGGGCGTCGAACTGCTGGCCGACGCCTTTCAAAAGACGCGCCTTGCGCTCGACGTCGAAGATGCAGAGGCGGCCCAAACCGGCCTCGGCCATGCTGCGTATGAAGTGGCTTTTGCCCGTGCCCGCCCCGCCACGCACCGCCATCACCAGACGCTGTTGCCTCGGGAGGCGGCTCAACGGATTAACTTTCGGTTTCTTCGTCGTGGTCATCTCTTGTGTTCCTTTTTAAGCCGTTTCGGCGTAGTTTCCGGCAGCCGTCGTGGTGGCTGTGCTGTCACTCGTTTAGCCCCCTCCACCTGAGAGAAGCCTTTAAGTCGCGGGGACTATAACACGAAACAAGCGGGAATGGAACAAAATTTCACGCATGAAACAAAAATATTTCACGGGGCGGGGGATGAGCCACGGAGACACGGAGGGGCGTGGAGAGGGTAAGAAGCGAGGCCGCCGCGACCACGGGAGCGCGGCGGCCTCTTCCGCGCAGTCGGCCGCCACCCTTTGAACGGCGGACGCGCGGGGCGGGTTGCGCGGCCGTCCCAAGCATCGGGCGCGCCCCCGCAAGATTGTTGCTACTTCGGTGAGAACGTGGGCGCGCTTCTCTGGTAGAATGCGCGCGCTCTAGTCTTTGACAACACGGCAACGGCCGCATGCGTAGCTCAATACTCACCTTCACAGACGAGTGATGGGCGTCGCCGTTCGAGATGAGAGGTTCATTCTCACGGCGACAACTGAGCACCGGGCCATATTAGCTGCAATTGCAGCCAAGCGCAAGCCGCGTCCGTCAGGGGGTAACTCCTGATGGGTAAGTACGCGCGGCGGAAGCAGAAGCGACTGGCCGAAAAGCTATTGCAGATTCGCCTTGCTCTCGGCCTCTCTCAGAATGAGATGTTACGTCGGCTTGGTGCTGAAGATGACCTCTACCGCACCAACATCTCAAACTATGAGTTGGGCGACCGCGAGCCGCCGCTTTATATCTTGCT
>DASUNL010000550.1:0-5044 GCA_036277175.1 Pyrinomonadaceae bacterium
GACCTTACGCTTCAGCACGTATGAGAGCGAGTTCGAGTCGGCGACGACGGGCACGACGCCGTCGCCCGCGTCGCGGCGCAGAAGCAGCCAAGGGTTACTCTTCTCTTCATCCGTCTCGGCAACCGACGCGGAGAAAGTGAAGCGGCCCTCGTTCAAAAATTCGTCGGACGGCGCGAGCAGGCGCGGGCGTCGCGGCTCGTAGAGGTTGAGACAACTCGCGTCGTCGCCCGGACGGAGACGAAAACGCGCGGCCGTAAATTCGATGTCGTCGTCCGCGTCCGAGAGGTTCAGAGCCTCGCGCCCCTCGCGCGTGTTCGGGTCGTGGATGACGGGCAGGGCCGACTCGGCGAGGAGCGCGTAGCCGCCGCTTCCCGACTCGCGCGCGTGCGCCGCGTCGTCGCCCCCGTCGCGGCGGAACGCATCGACGGCGACGATGATGAAGGCGGCCGACGCGATGAGCGCGACGCACATGACGCTGCGTCCCGGACGGTGCGTCGCGTTGCGAAAGCCGAGGCGCGAGACGGGCCACGCGCCGCTGCCCGAGATGGCGCGCCCGCCGTCGCGACGAAGCCACGCCGACTGAAACGCGAGCAGCGCGACGAGCAGCAAAGTCCCCCCGCCGAAAAACCCCGCGGCCTGACCCAAGACTCCCAACGCCGCCGACGCGAGCATCAACAAGCCGAGCGCGCCGCTCACAAGAGCAACTACCAACGCCGCGCGCCCGCGCGCAAAACGTCCGCGCGCGATGCCGACTTCCCTCCCGCCCGACTCGTCTCTCTCTTCCCTTTCCCCTTCGCCTTTTACCTTTTGCCTTTTACCCTTTGCCTTTCTTCTCACTTCCCACACGCCCGCGAGCAGGCTGCGCGGAGAGGCGGGCGCGAGCCTCCGCAGAGTCCAGACGATGCAGGCGAGCGCGGCCAAGACTCCGCCCGACGCGCCGAGCGCGAGCGACAAGGGCGAGACGTGCAACTCAAGCATCGTCGTTCCGACTGCGCCGACCCACCACGTCCGCAATCCGGCCATCATCAGCCAGCCGTAAGCAAGCGCGCCCGCGAGTCCCAAGAGGCTTCCGACGACGGAGAGGACGGCCGCTTCGCCGAGGAAGAGCTTGCGTATCCGCGCCGAGTCGAAGCCGACGGCGCGCAGAAGTCCAATCTCGCGCAAACGCTGCTCGATGCCGAGACGGAAGAAGAGCACCGTCAGGAGCAGAGCGGAGACGACGAGGAAGAAACTGAAGTAGAGGAAGTACTCGCCGAAGTTGGTCGCGCCGCGCGAAGCCTCGACGCCCTCGGCACGCGCCGCGACGACGGCGAAAGACATCCGCGCCGGGTCAACCTGCTCGCGCAAACTTTTCTCATAAGCGTCGCGCGTCGCGTTCGCATCGGGCGTTGCGTTCGCATCGGGCGTCGTGTTCGAGTCGGACGGCGCGACGCGCAGAGAGGTGAGACGCCCGTAGCGCGTCTGCCAGAGTCTCTGGCCCTCCGACAAAGTGATGAACGCCTTGGGGGTGGTGCGGTACTCGTCCCAGTAAGTCTCGTCTTGGTCGCGCACGCGCTTGAGGTCGATGGGGAACGGCGGGTCCCAGTCGGAGAGACTCTGCGACTCTGTGATGCCGGGATAGCGCGGCACGAGGTCGCGGTCGGCGGCGAGTCCGCGAATCGGAATCACCCCGGCGACGCGCAGGCGCGCGCGCTCGGTCACGAGCCGCCCGTCGTCCTTCCAAACGTAGTATTCGAGGTTGAGCGCGTCGCCCGTCTTCGCGCCGAGGTCGCGCGCCGCCCACTCGTTCAGAAGAATCGGCGGCGCGCCCGCGTCCGTCGATGAAGGACTCGCTTCGCTACGTGAAGAACTGCCCGCTTCGTTCTGTGAAGAACGACTCGCGTCGCTCGCGCTCGCCGCGCCGCCCGCGTCCGTCATCGTCGTCGCGCTTTGAGCAAGACGCGCGAAGCTCTCTTCGTCGACGGCGGTGACGAGCGAGTAAGGGACTTCGCGGCCGTTGACTTCGATTGAGTTGGCGAGGTAGGAGAGGACGGACGTGACTCGCAGACGCTCGCGCGCGGCCGCTTCGCGCGCCGCCTCGGCCAAGGCGTCGGGGACGAGCGAGCTTTCCGTCTCGACCGAAACCGCGCCCGACTCGTCGAGCGCGCGCAAGCGGATGCCTGAGTCTTCGAGCGCGACACGCTCGCGCAGAATCTTCTCGACCGCGCCCCTGCGCGCCGCGCCCGCCTCCGCGTCTCCGTCGTCCGCGTCGGCCGCGCGACGCGAGATGAGTATCGCGTTGACGCGCCCGTCCTGCTCCAAGTCCTGTTGCAGCAGACGCAAGGGGACGAAGGCCGCGCGCACGCTTCCCTGCTGCGGTCGCAGGGAGAACTCGCCGAGTCGCGCCGCATCGAGCGTCTCGCGCAAGTTCAGACGCATGGTGCGCCCCGTCTCCTCTTTGCGCCCGTGGAGCGAGTCGGCCGGGATGGCCGAGGGCTTGCGCACGCGCAGGAGCATCGCCTCGCCCGGCCGCGCCTCAAGCTCCGAGGCGAGCGCGGCGCTCAAAAGAATCTCGCGCCCGCGCGGCGCGCTCGCGCCCTCGACGCCGTGAAACTTCCAGAACCGCTCGTCGACGCCGTAGACCTGAACGCCCGCCGCCCGCCGCCCGCCCTCTTCCTGCGCGACCGTCGCCTCCAAGACGACGAGCGGACATGCGTCTTCAAGTCCCGAGGCCGCGAAGTCGGCGTGCGTTTTGATTTCGTCGGCGAGTTGTTCGCGGAAGAAGTTGGCGGCCGAGACGACCGTGTCGGCGCGTCCCAGGCGTTGCAGGAAGAGCGAGCGCAGGGAGGCGCGGACGCTGTCGCCGACGACGAGCGCGCCCGCCAAGACGGCGACGGCGACGGCGACGCCCGCCACCACCGCGAGGTTCGTGCGCCAGTAGTATGTGAGGCTGCGTTTGAGAAGCGTGGAGGCGCGCAAGTCCCTAGTCTCTTTCCACCAAGCGACGCTCGACCAGCTCGAAGCGTCGTGGGAAACGCGCGGCCAGCTCGGCGCTGTGCGTGACGACGAGGAGGATGGTCTCCTGCCGACGGTGCAGTTCGAGTAGGAGCGCGGCGACCGACTCGGCCGAGTCGCGGTCGAGGTTGCCGGTCGGCTCGTCGCACAGAAGGAGCAAGGGCCGCCGCACGAGCGCGCGGGCGAGCGAGGCGCGCTGCTTCTCGCCGCCCGAAAGCTCCGACGGGCGATGGCCCGCGCGCGACGTGAGTCCGACCTGTTCGATTAGCTCGCGCGCGCGCCCTTCCGTGTCGTCGCCGTTTTCGCGCGCGACGAGCGTCGGCGCGAGCACGTTTTCAAGGACGGTGCATTGCGGCAAGAGGCAGTGGTCTTGAAAGACGAAGCCGACCTCCTTGTTGCGGAAGGCGGCCAGCTCGCGCTCCGTGAGCGAGAAGGGGTCGCGGCCGTCGAGCTTGACCACGCCGGAAGTCGGCGTTTCGAGCGCGCCGACGATGTAGAGGAGCGTCGACTTGCCCGACCCTGACGGCCCCATGATCGAGACGGCATCCCCGCGCCGCAAGCTGAGCGACACGCCGGAGAGAATCGGCAGGCGGCCCGCCGGCGTCTCATACTCCTTCGAGATGTTTTCGACTTCGAGCATCTGAGATTTGAACTTCGAGATTCGAGATTGACGACCCGATTGATGATAGCGAAGCTGTCATCAATCACTCACGTCAGTCTTACTCAATCCGCAATACTTCAGGCCGCGCCGACGTGCGCCGCGTCAGCCACGCTCGACGCGCGACCGCCGCGCGCCAACTCCTCGTAGACTTCGAGCGCGCGCTCGGCCATCCCGGCGACCGCGTAGTGCGCGCGCACGCCTCGCGCGCCCGCGCGTCCGAGTGCGCCGGCGCGCGACGGGTCTTCGTAAAGCGAGAGGATGCCTTCGGCGAGCGCGCCCGCGTCGTCCGATTCGACGAGCAGGCCGCCGCCCGTGCGCTCGACGATTTCGGTGAACGCGCCGCGTCGCGGCTGGACTACGGGGACGCCGCAGGCCATCGCTTCGAGCAGAAAGATTCCCTTCGGCTCGTCGTAGGTGGCGGGGACAGACAGCACATCCAAGCTTCGCAAAAACTCTATCTTCCGCGCGCGGTCGAGCACGCCGCGATAGTTGAACTCCGCGCCGAAGCCGCGCTCGGTCAGTGTGCGCTCGACCGACTCCAAATAACTCCTGTGCTCCGCGCCCATGTAACCGGCCGCTTCGAGGCGCGACCCCGCGGGCAGACGCCCCGACTCGCGCATCCGCGCGTAGGCTTCGGCCAGAACGTGCAGGCCCTTCTCCGGCGCGACGCGCGCGAAGAAGCCGACCGTATAAGGTCGTCCGCTCTCCCCTTCACTCTCGCGCGGCTCGTAGCCCTGCAAGTTGATGCCGAGCGGCACGACGCGCATCTTCTCTTCGGGGATGCCGAGGTAACCGGGCATAAACCGCGCGTAGTAATCGCTGACGGGCAGGAAGAGGTCAACGTCCGGGACGCTCGCGCGGATGAGTTCGAGCGACCGCGTGCGGAAAGGCTCTTGCAACCCTTCGAGGAACAAATCTTCGCCCTGTAGCGTGCAGCAGACGGGACGCCCCAGAGCCTCTTTGAGCGGTCGCGCCAGAGAAATCAGAAGCGTGTAAGGCAGGTTGATGACGTCGGGCGGCTCTTCGGTCTTGAGCCACTCGACGAGCTTGTGAAGCTCCTTGCGCTGATGGCCGTCCTCGCCGCGAAGCATCGAGACGGTCAGCTCGCCGAGGCTTCGCGGGTCGGTCTGAATCGAGCGGCGCGTCGCGAGTTTGAGCAGCAGGCGCGAGTCCCACACGCGGTCGAGCCACGCCGGGGTCTTGCGGAAGAAAGGCACGTACTGTTCGAGGTAGACGCTGATGCCGCCAAAAAAAACGCGGCCGCGCGAGACGTTCGGCTCGTCGGTCAAAGTCGGCGTGTACATCGGCAACAGCGCCACGTCGTGCCCGCGCGCGATAAGCTCGGTCGCCAAGGCGTTATCGCGCAGGCAACTCCTGCAGTACATGTTC
>DASUNL010000551.1:0-6052 GCA_036277175.1 Pyrinomonadaceae bacterium
CCCGCTCGTCGCGTCCGACGTGAGCGCGCACCCGCTCGCCGACGGAATCGGCGGGCTCATTCAGAAGACACGTCTGAAGAGTCTCGTCGTCGTCCCCGTCATGCACCAGGGGCGCGTCATCGGCTCGATCAGCGGGCACCAGACGCGGAGCCGCCGCGACTGGAGCGAGGACGACGTTGACCTCCTCGTCGCCGTCGCCACGCACGTCGGCGCGACGCTCGAAAACGCGCGACTCATCGCGGAGCTGCGCGAGGCCAACCGCCTCAAGGACGAATTCCTCGCCACGCTCTCGCACGAGCTGCGCACGCCCCTGACGGCCATCACCGGGTGGGTCGATTTATTAGGCGAGAGCGAGACGGTCGAGAGCGACGAAGACTTGGCCGACGGCATCAGCGCCATCTCCGCGTCGGCCGTCTCCCTGACGCAACTCATCACGGACTTGCTCGACCTCTCGCGCATACAGCGCGGCGTCCTGCGTCTTGAGCGCGAGCCGTTCGAGGTCAATCAGGCGGTGACGAACGCCGTCCGGACGGTGAGGCAAGCGGCCACGGCCCGCCGACACGAGATAGAAATGGAACTCACGCCGCGTCTGCCGCACACCATCGCCGACGCGCACAGAATCCAGCAGGTGCTCTGGAATCTTTTGACGAACGCCATCAAGTTCACGCCGCAGGGCGGACGCATCACCGTTCGCACGCGGCTCGAAGAGGAGAAGGCGCGCGTCGGCGTCGGCGCGGAGGACGAGTCGCGCGGCGCGCGCTGGATTGTCATCGAGATTGAAGACACGGGCGAGGGAATCGCGCCCGAGTTCTTGCCGTTCATCTGGGATAGATTCCGACAGGCCGACAGCTCCGCCACCCGACGACACGGCGGACTCGGCATCGGCCTCGCGCTCGTCAAGGAACTCGTCGAAGCGCACGGCGGGATGGTCGAGGCGCACAGCGATTCGGGTAAAGGCTCGACCTTCGTCGTTCACGTCCCCGTCATCCAGTCGGCCGAGTGGATGGAGAGCGAGCCGCGCTTCGAGCGAGCCGCGCGCGCCGAGGGCGAGACCGACTACAATTAAAGACGGACGCCCTCGTGACCCTCCGCCTCCTCTGTGGTAAAAAAATTCCCATCACACGTTTCAGGGAGAAGAATCGCGAATGAGCACGGGCGCGCTCGGCTGGAAGGTTCTGTCGGAAGAGGGCGAGGCGAGGGCGGGAGTTCTGGAAACCCGTCGCGGCCGCGTCGAGACGCCCGTCTTCATGCCGGTCGGCACGCTCGGCACGGTCAAGGGGACGCGCTTCGAAGAGCTTGAATCAAAGGAACTCGACGCGCGCATCATCCTCGGCAACACCTATCACCTGTGGCTTCGCCCCGGCGTCGAGACTGTGCGCGCGTGCGGCGGGCTGCACCGCTTCGTCGGCTGGCGTCGCGCGATGCTGACAGACTCGGGCGGCTTTCAGGTTTGGAGCTTGGGCGACATCCGGAAGATTCGCGAGGAGGGCGTCGAGTTTCGTTCGCACGTCGACGGCGCGCAGTGCTTTCTCTCGCCCGAAGTCTCGATGGAGGTGCAGGCCGCGCTCGGCGCTGAGGTCGTGATGGCGTTCGACGAGTGCGCGCCGGGCGAGGCGACGCACGACGAGGCCGAGCGTTCGATGGAGCTGACCGCGCGTTGGGCGCGTCGCTCGCGCGCGCGCTTCGACACGCTTCAGCGCGAAGGCGCGGACGCGGGCCGCGTCGAAACGGACGGCGCGTCAGAGTCGGGCGACGCGCGGGAGTCGAGCGTCGAGCGTGTGTCGAATGACGCGCATGAGTTGAATGGTGAGCGAGAGTTGAGCGGTGGGCGCGGGTTGAGTGGTAGGCGAGAGTTGAGCGGCGCGCAGTCGCTCTTCGGCATCGTGCAGGGCGCGACCTTCCTCGACCTACGCCGCGAGAGCCTCGCGCGCACGGTCGAGGTCGGTTTCGACGGCTACGCAATCGGGGGCTTGAGCGTCGGGGAAGAGAAGCCTGTGATGTACGAGGTGGTCGAGGAGATTGCGCCCTTGATGCCGCGCGAGCGGCCGCGCTACCTGATGGGCGTCGGCACGCCCGAAGACCTGCTCGAATGCGTCGCGCGCGGGGTAGACATGTTCGACTGCGTGCTCCCGACGCGCAACGGGCGCACCGGCCAAGCCTACACGTCGCGCGGGCGGCTCAACATCAAGAACGCGCGCTTCTCGCGCGACGCCCGCCCGTTAGACGACGAGTGCGCGTGCTCGGTCTGCCGTCGACACTCGCGCGCCTACCTGCGGCACTTGCACATGACGGGCGAGATGCTCGCGGCGATTCTCTTGACGCATCACAACTTGGCTTTCTTCCTTGACACCATGCGGCGCGTCAGGCAAGCTATCCGGTCTGGCGAATTCACACGTTTTCGGCGGGAATTCACTGAGCGGCTGAGCTTTGGCGTGGAGTGACAGGAGGGCGTTCGCGGCCGTCTGTGTCAGTGCCGCCTGCGGTGGCGGGCGGGTCTGCCTCGCCGCCGTCAGCCGCACGCTTGCGGCAGGCGTTACTGACAGGAGTTCAACCCAAAACCCTAAAGCTCTCATCCGACACACATGATGCTCACACAAGTTTTCTTCCTGTTGCAAGGCGCGCCCCCGGCGGGCGGCGGCGGCGGGCTTCTGGGGACGCTCGGCATGCTGATGCCGATGGTTCTCATCTTCTTCGTCTTCTACTTTCTCATCATCCTCCCGCAGCGCAAGCGGCAGAAGGAACTGGCCGAAACCGTCTCGCAGCTCAAGGCGGGCGACAAGATAGTGACGCAGGGCGGCATCATCGCCACCGTCACGGCCGTGCGCGACACGACCCTGCTCATCCGCTCCGCCGACAAGTCGATGCTCGAAGTCTCGCGCGCGTCGGTCGCGGGCCTCTATCAAGAGGGTGAGAAGAAGTCTTAAGCCTTCAGCGGTCAGCTTTCAGCCGTCAGCTTTGGCCGCTTCGCAAAGTTGTTTGTTAGTCTTTCGGACTCAAGTTCGGGCGCGGTCAACAGGCTGACTGCCGAAGGCTGACCGCCGACAGCTATCATGAAAAAGAATTTAACGCAGCGCGTCATCATCATCCTCGTCGTGACGCTCGTCTCGATTTGGATCGTCATCGGCCCGCGCCGCTTCCCGCCGCGCGCCTCCGACTTCACGCTCGCCGGTCTTCAGAAGACGCTCTCCGAGAACATCAACCTCGGTCTTGATTTGCGCGGCGGCTCGCACCTCGTCATGCAGGTGCAGGCCAGCGACTACTTCAAGAACATCACCGAGAACCTTTCGGTCGGCGTCCGCAACGCCGCCGCCTCGGCCGGCTTCCCCGTCAGGGAAGTGACGCCCGAGGTCGCGGGCGACGAGTACCGCATCGTCGTCACGCTCTCCGACCCGTCGAAGCTCAACGAGGTGCGCGACGAGTTGCCGAAGCGCACGAGCGACTTCGACCCGGAGGTCTGGAGCATGGTCTCGGCCACGGGCGACCGCATCGTCTGGGAGATGAACGACACGGCGAAGCCGCGCCTCGCCAATCAGGCGGTCGAGCAGGCGCTCACCATCATCGACAACCGCCTGAACGCGCTCGGCGTCACCGAGCCGAACCTCCAGCGCCACGGCTCGCCCTCCTCGAACCAGATACTTCTACAGATGCCCGGCATCGACGACCCGCAGCGCATCAAGACGCTGCTCGTCGGCGAGTCGAAGCTCGAACTCGTCAAGGTCGTCAGCCCGCAGGGCACGCTCCAACGCTTCCCGACCGAGCAGGCCGCCATCCAATCCTTGGGCGGCACGGTTCCGCAGAACCGGCGCGTGCTCCCATACACGGAGCGCGACGACACGGCCACGACCAACGGGCAGGGCGAGCAGGCGGAGAAGCCGACCGAGTGGGTCATCGTCGAGACTCCGGCGGCGGTCGAGGGCAGCGAACTGCGCGACGCGCGCTCCGAGCAGGGCGACCAAGGGCCGGACAATTACCAAATCGGCTTCAACCTCAAGCCGCGCGGCGCGGAGAAGTTCGGGCAGTTCACGGCGCAGAACATCAACAATTGGCTCGGCGTCGTCCTCGACGACAAGGTCAAGTCAATCGCCACCATCCAGTCGCAGATTTCCGACTCGGGGCGCATCACGGGGACGTTCTCCAAGCAGGCGGCCGACGACTTGGCGCTCACACTGCGCTCGGGCGCTTTGCCCGCCAAGCTCGTCTATCAGGAGGAGCGCACCGTCGGCCCGAGCCTCGGCGCGGACTCGATTCGCTCGGGCGTGACGGCCTCGCTCGCGGGCCTTATCTTCGTCATCTTGTTCATGGTCTTCTACTACCGTGGCGCGGGCATCAACGCCGTCGTCGCGCTCCTACTTAACCTGATTCTGACCGTCGCCGCGCTCATCATCTTCGACGCCGTGCTGACCCTGCCCGGCATCGCCGGACTTATCCTGACCATCGGCATGGCCGTCGACTCGAACGTGCTCATCTTCGAGCGCATCCGCGAGGAATGGCGGACGGGTAAGACCGTCGCCTCGTCGGTCGACCAAGGGTTCGCGCGCGCGTTCGCGACCATCATCGACACGCACGTGACGACGATTGTCGCCGCCGTTTTCCTCTTCGTCTTCGGGACGGGGCCGATTCGCGGCTTCGCCGTCACGCTCGTGCTCGGCCTGATCGCCAACCTCTTCTCGGCGGTCTTCGTCTCGCGCTCCATCTTCATCTGGGTCTTGAACCGCCGGGGGAGGCGCGCCGAGTCGCTCAGCATTTAAAAGCCGTGAATCGTGAATCGTGAATCGTCAATAGAAGAGGCTCCCGCATCCTGACGATTCACGATTCACGATTCACGATTCACGAGTTCTTATGATTCGCATATTTGAAGACATCAACGTCGACTGGCTCGGCAAGCGTCGGGCGCTTTTGCTGCTCTCGATCATCATCCTGCTCGCCGGTCTCGTCTCGGCCATCGGCCGGCAGTTCACGCCCGGCGGCACGGACGCCTTCAACTTGGGCGTCGACTTCCGTGGTGGGACGCTCGTCACCGTCTCCTTCCGCGAGCGCCCTTCGGCCGAACAGCTACGCGAGACGCTCAGCCGCGTCGGACTCGGCGACGCCGTCATCCAGCCCGCGATTGACAAGCAGGATCAGGTGCTCATCAAGCTCGCGCAGCAGGGCGGCGGCGAGGAGGCGACGAGTCAGGCCGAAGTAGACATCGGCGCGGCCAAGGTCGAGGAGGCGCTCGGCTCCTTCGGCGCGAGGGGCAAGCTCTCCGAAGGCGGCGCGTGGGACATCATCGGCAAGGACGCCGTCGGCCCCGTGGCCGGCGCGCAACTGCGCAATCAGGCCATCACGGTGACGCTGCTTGCGCTCGTCGGCATCCTCCTCTACATCGCCTTCCGCTACGAGTGGACTTACGGCGCGTCGGCCGTCATCACGGTCTTTCACGACGTTTTGGTGACGCTCGCCTTCTTCTCCATCTTCCAGTGGGAGGTAAACCTAACGGTCGTCGCCGCGCTTTTGACCTTGGTCGGCTTCTCCGTCAATGACACCATCGTGACGTTCGACCGCGTGCGCGAGAACCTGCGCCTGCACCGACGCGCGTCGCTCTACGACGTGACCAACGAGGCCATCAATCAGACGCTCTCGCGCACCGTCATCACGTCGGGGCTGGTCTTCCTCTCGGTGCTGGCGCTCGTGCTCTTCGGCGGCGAGGTCTTGCGCAGCTTCTCGCTCGCGCTCTTCATCGGCATCATCGCGGGAACTTATTCGACCATCGCCATCTCGAACCCGATTATGGTCTGGTGGCAGCAGCGTCTGGACGCGGGGTCGCGCTCTTCGAGCGGCACGACGACGCGCGCGGCCGCCGAGGGCGGCGGTAGGGGCGGCGGGCCGCGCACGCGCTCGCAGGAGTCGCGCCGTGGCGCGAAGGCCGGTGCGGCGTCGAGGTAAAGAAGGGAAGGGGCGTGAGTCGAAAATCGTCAATCATGAATCGAGGTTGAACGGAAGGCCCGGCTTGAGTTTTAAAACTCAAGCCGGGCCTTCCGTTCAACCTCGATTCATGATTGACGATTTTCGA
>DASUNL010000552.1:0-7381 GCA_036277175.1 Pyrinomonadaceae bacterium
ACTTGTTTATCGAGGGTTCGATATTAGTTGACGCCCGCAAACAGTGTCAACTAAACGGTACTCGACAATATTCTCGATATGTGCGCGCGGGCGAGTGAAAAATGTGGAGCGGTCGCCGTGACTTTTGAGCCACGGCGACCGCGAGCGGGGCAGGTGAAACGGGCAGATAGGTGCGGGCCACTAAGCGGTGGGCGTCAAGCAGTGTGACAAACCCGGCGGCCAAAAAACGGGTCGGGGCGCGTCCGCCATGCGCCTATTCGACCGGGACGACGATCTCGTTTGCGCGAACCATGTTGAGCCGCGTGCGCGCCGCCGCCTCGATGGCGCGCGGGTCGGTGCGCAGCCGCTCGACCTCGCGCTTGAGCGACTCGTTCGTGTTCTTCAGCTTCAGCACGTCGTCGCTCATGCGCTCGAACTTCTGCTCGGCCCCGCGCATCTCCGCGTGCGTGCGGAAGGTCACTGTCGCGCAGAGCGCGAACGTCGCCAGCATGATCATGCAGAAGACGACCCACGAGGGGACTGCGAGGTCGCGTCGACGCACTCCGTCGAACGGCGCGACCGCGACGTTGTCGGCCGCACCCGCGCGCGAAGCGGGGGCGAGGGAGAGGGCGCGAGAGTTCGGGCGCTGGGCGGCGAGACGAGTGTCAACCCAGTAAGAATTTGCGGCCTTGTTCAAGAAGCACCTCCAAGTCTGTTTCCGATTCCGATTCGGCATAAATGCGTACAAGCGGCTCCGTCCCCGACGGTCGCATCAGAAGCCAAGAGCCGTCCGCGAAAATGAACTTCACCCCGTCGGCGCGGTTCGTGCGCTCGACGCGACGGCCGCCAATCTCCTCCGGCTCGCGCGCGAGGCGCTCGGTGAGTGTGGCCGCGATCTCCGGCGTCAGGCGGACGCCGATGCGCCTGCCTTCGAGCTTGCCGACGCGCGCGTAGAGAGATTCGAGTTGTTCGCCGAGGGTCGCGCCGCGCGCGGCCACGGCTTCGGCGGCCAGAAGGCATGCGAGTATGCCGTCCTTCTCCGGGTAGTGGCCCATCATCGAGAGACCGGCCGACTCTTCGCCGCCGAGGATAATCCTGTCTTGCAGAATCAACTCGCCGATGAACTTAAAACCGACCGGCGTCTCGTAGACGGGCAATCCACGGGACTTGGCCACGCGGTCAACCAGATGCGAAGTCGCGACCGAGCGCGCGACGCCGCCCGTCCAGCCGCGCGACTCGGCGAGGTAGTCGAAGAGAAGCGCGATAAGGTTGTTCGGCGTGATAAAAGTCCCGTCCGCATCGGTCACGCCGAAGCGGTCGCCGTCGCCGTCGGTCGCAAGGCCAAGGGCACAACCCTGTTTCGCGACGGCCGCACGCAGTTCGTCGAGATGCGAGTCGTCGGGTTCGGGCGAGCGCCCGCCGAACATCACGTCGCGCCAGTCGTGAATCGTCTCGACCTCGATGCCGTGTTCTCGCAGCACCGCGTCCAAGTATCCGCGGCCCGTCCCCCACAAAGGGTCGTAGGCATAACTGCCGCCGGCTTTCGCTATCGTCTCGAAACGAATCTTGGCCTTCAGGTCAGCGAGATAAGCCGGCCGAGGGTCGAACGACTCGATGCCCGCCGCTTCGCCGCCACGGTACTCGGCCTCGCTATCGCCAAACGTCGCGATCAACTCCTCGACCTTCTTCGTGACTTCGGGAAGGGCGGGCGCGCCGTCGGCCGTCGAGAACTTCATGCCGCTGTATTCCGGCGGATTGTGAGAGGCGGTGAAGTTAATTGCCCCGACCGCGCCACGGCTTCGGATGGCGTGTGAAATGGTCGGCGTCGGCACGGGATGGTCGCAGAGAAGTGCTTTAAATCCTTCAGCCGCGACCTGTTTCACACACTGCTCGGCAAACCGTTCGCCCAGAAATCGAGTGTCGTATCCGACGACGAGCGTGCCGACTTCGTTCGGGTTCGCGGTGCGCAGGTATTCGCAGATGGCCCGAGTCACGCGCCTGACGTTGGCAAACGTGAACTCGTCCGCGATGATTGCGCGCCAGCCTGATGTTCCGAAACGAATCGCCATCCCGAAATCCGAAGAAACCCGATTTTTGGTTCAAACCTCAAGATAGTGTGTCGGCATAAGCTGCACACCACAATTAGGAGTAGGCTAACTCTGTTCAATCCTTTGCCACAGAAGAGTTTAGCGGCAAAGTTGCGGGAATTTAGCACGCAACCCGTGACGAGTAAAGACATTTCTAATCAACGGTTTAGGCGGCTAAGTTCAGTATTTACATGAGGTAAGCGGTTTTAACTTGTGGTTTCGGCGAACACAAAGCGAACGGAATTCCGCCGCGTGGGCATCGGGAAGGAATGGCTTTTCGGAAGAGGCAGATAGGGGGATGCGCACCCTATCACAGGTGTGGAAAACTTGTTTAGCCGCCCCGACGAAGGATGTCGCTCAACTAGAGTGTGTCAGTTTTGTGACAAGTTGAGGGGCGTAGAAACCTGCATGGAAGTGCAAAAAGCCCGACCGCGCGAGTGAGAGCTGGCGGCCGGGCCTTTCACGTAGAGCTTCGTTGTAAAGTCTTCAGGCTCTTAAGCTTCGCCCTGTGAACAGGCGATAGACGACGAGCACCACCAGCGCGCCCAACACTGCGAAAATCAGAGTCATGAAGAAACCGGGGTCGCTGATGTTATCACCGCGTCCGCCGATGTTGAGTACGTTTCTGATGCCGCCGCCGATTAAAGCGCCGATGATCCCGAGCAGAATCGTCACAATTACGCCGCCGGGGTCTTTACCCGGCATGATGGCCTTGGCAATCAAACCGGCGAGCAAACCTATCACGATCATCGCTATCCAGCCCATAGCTGTTTCCTCCAAGAGAATTAAGGATGATTGTGGAGGCCGCGACACCCGGTCTCCCACAATTCGCTGTACGCTTTTGGTTGTTCTACCAATCGCTTCATAGCGGGAAGCAAAAAACGAGCCAGATGACGCATTTTGGTCGAAGCTCTGGAAACGAGGTGGTACTTTGCACGCAAGCTATCACGATTGACCTTTAAAAACCACCCTTTTCACTGGAAAATCAGTCTCTTCAAACTAAAGTTTAAACATGGTTGACAGCAGGGGTGCGCGCCGTTAGACTGTGAGTCGTTCGCTTGAGACTGCCGCATGGGCCGTCTTCTGCTCTCGGACGAAGCACACCGCAGTTTATTCGTCGCCCCTCTTGCCTCGGCACACTCACGATTTGAGGCGCGCACACGTGCGCGCGTCGCTCCCACTTCTCGGGCGGTCATCAGAAGGGTGATTTTGACCTTATGTCGAGTTCGCCATTTGCATTCGACGGAATCGGCAACAACTCAAACGGAGCTTACGAACTGCCCATCGCGTCGATGGTGCGCGCTCTAGCCAGAGCCGCGACCGACGGCACGGAAGTGCTCTACGACGTGATGCTCAAGCTCGCCCTGATGGTGGACGCGACGGCGCAGACTTACGGGCTGGCGACCTTCGCGCAGAAGAGCGGCGAGCAGCCGCGCCTGAAATGGGTCGAGGGACTCGACCACGACGAGTTAAGCGACGCTGAGCGACGCATCGCCGAGGCGCTCGGCGGGTCGGACGCGGCCACGGAGATATGTCCGGGCGACCGCTCCATCTGTCTCGTGCTCGCGCTCGCCAAACCGCACCGAGAGGGCGCGGCGATTTACGGACGCTGCGTGCGCCCTCTGACGGAGAAACAGGCGTTGGAGTTACGCATGCTCTCCGACGTTGCCGGGCTCGCGCACGCCCACGCGCAGTTGAGGGAAGAACTTTACCGCCCGGAGCGCGTGGCGGAGCATGCTGGGGTGGCCTCGGCGGCTTTGCCGGGGATGGTCTTCGTCAGCCGCGCCATGTCTGAGGTCGCGCGCTCGGTCAAGCGCATCAAGGACTCGGAGTCGACCGTGCTCATCACTGGCGAGTCGGGCACGGGCAAGGAACTCGTCGCGCGCGCGATTCATCGTCTGAGTAGACGCGGTGCTGCGCCCTTCATCCCCTTCAACTGCACGGCCGCGCCCGCTGACCTCATCGAGAGCTTGCTCTTCGGACACCGCAAGGGCGCGTTCACGGGCGCGCACGCAGACCACGAAGGTCTCGTTCGCGCGGCCGAGGGCGGAACACTCTTCCTCGACGAAATCGGCGACCTGCCACTCGGACTCCAGCCGAAGCTTCTGCGCTTCTTGCAGGAGGGCGAGATTCACACGCTCGGCGAGAAAGCGCCGCGCAAGGTCAACGTGCGCGTCGTCGCGGCTACGCACAAGGAGTTGCTGAAGGCCGTCCACGACGGGACGTTCCGCGAAGACCTCTACTATCGCATCGCGTCTCTGTCGGTGAACGTCCCGCCGCTGCGCGAGCGACCCGAAGACGCGGCCGCGCTCATCTCACACTTCCTGACACACTTCGCGCGCCGCAACGACCGCGCCGTCGCCGGCATCACCGCCGAGGCGATTGCCGCGCTGCAAAATTACTCTTGGCCGGGGAACGTGCGCGAACTGGCGGCAGAGATAGAGCGTCTCGTCCTCTACACGGACGAGGGCGCGTACATCGGCGCGGAGCACATCAGCCCTCGGGTACGTCCGGTTGATGCGGCGCGCGCGGCTGAAGGCTCGTCGGCGACTCCGGCCGACCTCGAACACTTGATGGAAGATTTCGAGCGGCGTGTGATTACTGAGACCTTGCGGCGGAACGATTACAACGTCGCGCGCGCGGCCGTCGCGCTCGGACTCGGTTCGCGCCAGACGCTCTACAAGAAGTTGAAACGTCTCGCCATCAACGTCGGCGACTTTCTACAGGACGAACAGCAACCCGGCCTCCAACTCCGCTGACCCCGCAAACGCTCCAAACATCTTTCAGACATCGCCGCCGCCCGACCTCACAAAAATGATACTGACCTACGTCCTCCTCTTCGCCGTCACGATGCTCATACATGAGCTTGGGCATCTCGTCGCGGCGCGCGTGTGCCGTATTCCCGCGACGGAGTTGGGGCTTGGATGGGGGCGGCGTCTGTGGTCGTTTAGCGCGGGAGGCGTCGAGTACAGGCTGCACCTTTTGCCGGTCGGGGCTTACGTGCGTCTCGACATGGAGGAGTTGCAGCGTGCGCCGCTCTTGAGTCAGGTGTTCGTGTTGATGGCGGGCATCATCGTGAATCTGGCGGCGGGGTTGTTGATGAAGGACACGCTGTTCGGGACTCTGAATCTGCTCTTGGCGGCGACGAACCTGCTGCCGCTCTATCAGCAGGACGGTTGGAAGTGCGGGATGATTATGCTGCGCGCGCTGCTGGCGCGGCGGAGCGCGATGGTCGAGTGGACGTTCACGATTGCGGGCGGCGTGTTGAGCGTCGCGGTCTTCGCGGCGCACGCGGTGCGAATGATGTAGTCGGAGAAGTAAAGGCAGGTCAGTAAAAAAAATTCTAGACTGAAGAAGCGGCGTCGGACGAGTTGCTGTGAGCAACGTTCGACGCCGCTTCTGTATTCAGCACGACGGCCGCTCCCGCGTTCGGTCGACGCGAGTTGCAGTCGCGTGTTGACGCGAGGGCGTTGCTGTCAACCGAGGGCGACAGTGCATTAAGTCGCTCGCATCGCTTCGCTTACGGAGAGGTTCGGCCCGTCGCGCGCGTGTGCGAAGGGTCTTCGTTTGTCGCCGCGCGTTGACAAGGGGATTGAGCCGAGAAGGGCGAAAACCGCGCGTTTGCTGGGGAAAATCGCGTTTTTGGGGTTGTGGCACGGGCGTTGAAAAGGGGAGTGTGCCGACAGAAGCGTCGCGAGCCGAGTGACACCGGACGTGACCGCAGAAGTGGCCGAACGAACAAAGTGACCATGAGAGTCGTCAACGCCAAATCGCTAGTCACGCTTGCAGCAGTTGTGCTCGTCGTTCCTTTCGCCGTCGCCGCCGGTCTCATAGGGGCAGGGGCCGTCGGCGGGGTCGAAAGCGTCGAGCACAAACTGCTGCTTGCCGTCTTGGCGGTCGGCGCGGCGCTCATCGGCGTGGCGAAAAACTCAGAGCGCGTGTCGGGTCGTGTGTGGGGCGAGAGCAAAGCGCTTCACATCACGGCGCGCGAGCGCGAAGGGTACAGGGCCACGACTCTCGCGGGCGCTTCCGCTCGTCGAAACTTCTAACAGGTCGTCCCGCACGTCCTCGCCCGCGCGGCGCGGCGTCAAGGGCCTGAAACACTCAATTACTTCAAAAGGAGCAAAAAGAAAATGTTGAAAAGGTTCTTCCGCGATGAAACGGGTCTGGAGCTTTCCGAGTACGCCGTCGCCGCCGCGCTGATCGCCATCACGGCCGTCGTCGCTTTTGAAACCCTCGGCGGCGCGATCTCCGACAAGATCGGCGAGCTGACCGGCTACATCGAGAACGGCAGCGGCCAGTAATCCGCAAGGCTTGTCACAGGAGGAGTGGCGCGCTGCCTTCAGCCCCGTCGGGCGAGCGGCGCGCCACCTCTTCACGTAAACGCTCTTCGCACACTCGATTCAATCAGCAGATTCCATCCGGCTATCAAAGCAAGTCCTAACTTTTCGGCTCGGTGCGGTTTTCAAACTCGATGCAAGACCAACTCGCAATAGCCGTCGGCGCGCTGCTCGTCCCGCTCGCGGCGCTCATCACCTACTACGACGTGCGCTACCGTCGCATCCCCAATGCGTTCGTCCTCGCCGCGCTCGTCGGCGGGCTGACGATTAACGCGCTGGCCGGCGGCTGGCAGGGACTTCTGTCGAGCGTTGGCGGATGCCTCGCCGCGTTCGCGCTGATGCTCGTGCTGCACGTCTTCGGCGCGATGGGCGCGGGCGACGTGAAGTTGTTCGCGGCGGTCGGCTCGGTCGTCGGGCTGAAATTGGTCTTGCCGACTTTCGTCGTCGTCGTCCTCGTCGGCGGCCTCTTGGCCGTCTGGACAATCCTGCGCGCGGGCACGGTCGGCATGACGATGCACCGCGTCGTGCAAATCCTCGTCGGGCTTCTGCCCGGCTGGCAGCTGCCACGCTTCGCCGTCCCGGCAGACCGCCGTCTGACGATTCCCTACGGCGTCGCCATCACGCTCGGCAGCCTCATCTCGGTGGCCGTCTTCCGCGCCTGAAGCGGCGACGCGCCGAAAGATTTTTTTAGTCTCAGCAGACCGGAACGGAGAACTTAAGAGCCATGCGGAACAAACGTCTTGTGGTGGTGCTGGTCGGGGCGGCGGTCTTCGGGCTGGTCGCCGCCGTCTCCGTCAGCAAGTACCTGTCGAACGCACAGGGCTTCACGCGGAACATGCGAGCAGTCGTGGTCGCGAAGGTCGACATCCCGCTCGGCACGAAGCTCGTCGCCGAGCAGTTGACGACCGCGCAGTTCCCGCAGAACGCCACGCCCGACGGCGTCTTCGACTCGGTCGAGAAACTCGTCGGCCGCGT
>DASUNL010000553.1:0-2231 GCA_036277175.1 Pyrinomonadaceae bacterium
GACCTTAAAGCCGAAGAGTTTTTCGACGGCCTCGATTGACTTCTCCGGCGTCTGCTCTTCGCCCTGCTCCGTCGCGGGTTGGCCCTCCGAGTCATACTGTATCGGCTGATTACTCGCCGCGTTCAACATCTGCGCGTAGAGGCGTTGCCAGTCGAGCGAGAGATTGACGAAGACTTCCGCGTCTTCGGGCGCGACCGACGACGCGGCGGGGACGACTTCCGGCCCGGAGATGAGGAGCGGGAGAAACGGAACGATGCGAAGCTCCGCGCCCGCGCCGCTTATAAGCAGCGCGCGCACCGTTATCTCCTCGCCGCTGAACGATGCGCCCGCGCCGACCGCCTCCGGCCAGACGGGCATCCCGCCGAACGCCATCCCGAACAGGCGAGAGGCGAGCATGTCCGCGCGTCTGACGGCCATCTCCTCTTCGCTCGGCCCGCGCACCTCGCCTTGAGGCACTTCTCCTCTCACCACCTGCGCGTCCGCGCTCGCCGTTAGCTGCTCCTCAGTGGGCGGCGGGACGGGGGCGGGCGGCAGCACGTTCGGTTCGACGGTCGTGCTAAGCTCCGCGTTAATCTCCGAGGCGACGGAAGAGGCTTCGTCAGAAGGCGGGACGTTTGTTTCGGCCGTGGTGGTTTCGACGGCGCGCGCGGCGCGTTCCTCTTCTTCCTTACGCGCTCGCTCCATGTAAGCCTCGCGCTGGACGGCCGCGCCCTTCTCAAGCAAACCCACGTCGAAGAAGATAAAGACCTGCTCGGTCGCGAGTCGCGCGCGCGCGGCCTGAAGTCGCGGGTTCGCGAAGAGCGGCTGGCGGTTCGCGACCTTGAGCGCGGGCGCGTTCATCGGCACGTCGCTCGTCAACAGCAGACGGCCGACGCGCTTGAAGTAGAAGGCGGGGACGGGCGGCTTCGCGTCGGCGCGCACAGGCTCGGCGGCCCTCCCGCGCCTTTGCGTGTTTCGCGGTTGCGTGTTTCGGGTAGTCGTCGCCGTGGTCTGTGTCGCCGCCGCATCCTTTTCCGGAGCGGCAGACAACTCTTCAAACTTTTTGACGAGTCCGCGCAGGGTAGGCTCGACGCGCTTCGCGTCTTCGACCGAGGGGAGTTGGAGCGCGCCGATGGCTTGCGGGAGTCCTTCGCGCGTGGGCATCGTGACGACGTGCATCTGCGCGTTTTCGAGCGACTCGGCGTGCGTCTTGAAGAACTCAAGAGTGTCGCCCAACTCCTTCGGCGGCCCGGCCTGCGGGATGAGCGTGTCGATAAAGTCTGTGAACTCCTTGGAGCGCGCGAGCTGCCCGACGCGACGCACCTCGAAATAGACACCGTAGCTGTCGGCCGGGACGAGCGTGTCGAAGGTGATGTCGGCCTCGGCGGCTTCATTGGGCGCGGCCTGAGGCGCGGCGGCGCTCGTCGCTTGTGTCGTCGTCGTTGCGGGCGAAGGGCCGGGCGCGGGTCGTGTCGTCGCGGGGCGCGTCTGCGCGGGCCTCGTTTGTGGTTTTTGCTGCGCGGCCGACGCGGGGAGGATGGCGAGTAGCAGTGAGAGAATTAATGATGCGTGCCGGGGGCGGGAATATTTTTTTAACATGCTCTTAGAGACGTTCGGGACATGCATACGCGGGAAGGTTTTCAAACTCACAAAGGGGAGAACATAAGGGCGCGGCGCGATGCGATTCGGGCGCGTTCGCAGTGCATTATGACAAGAAAACGCCCCCTTGGCCTAGAAGAAAAACTCCCTACCGTTCGTCGCCGCACACTCATCCGCGACGTCGACTCACCAATTCAAACTCAAACACGTTGATATGATTGCTGTTCTCGGCGTATTATTGCAGCACCCGCCAATCACCACACAAGGATTCCGCACCGCCGAATCTCTTCGCCGTAGGCGCGCCATTGCAATGGGATTTCTCAAGTGACCGATGAGGCCAACAGTGTGACCAATACTCAGACCGGGCCGGAGGACTTGCACGTTTCCGAAGTCCGCTACCGGCGGCTTTTTGAATCCGCGCGTGACGGCATACTCATCCTTGATGCCAACACCCGCCGGATTACCGATGTCAACCCGTTCATGGTGGAGTTGTTGGGTTACTCGCATGATGAATTCATCGGGAAGGAACTCTGGGAGATAGGTCTGTTCAAGGATAAGGACGAAAGCCAGACCGCGTTTCGGGAGTTGCAGGAGTCGGGCTACATCCGTTACGAAGATTTGCCACTCCAGACCAAAGCGGGAAAGCTTTGGAA
>DASUNL010000554.1:0-11596 GCA_036277175.1 Pyrinomonadaceae bacterium
ATGGACAGGGCGGGCGTGGCCGACGCGATGGGCGAGTTGTTCACCTCGGGCTACACCGAGCACATACGTTTCGCCAACGGGCGCATCGACGAGTCGGTCTTCCACTCGAACGCCGAGTTCTTCCTCCACCGCATGCTCGCCACCGGCACAGACCCCACGACGGGCCGCGACATCGACGAGGCCGGGCAAATCGCCGCGCTCCGCAACTTCGTGCAGGCGACGGCCTTCAACGACTACAGCGAGTACCGGGACAGCGTCCGCGCGCAACTCACCCAGCAGATACGCACTCTGCAATCAGCCATCGACTACTACCCCGGCGTCGGCTCGCGCACCGAGAGTTTGATTGCGCGCACGATTGAGGCGGAGCCGGGCGTCGACCGCGCGGCGTCGATTAAAGAGCAATTGGCGTTTCGCCTAGGCCGCCTGACGGCGACCGTCTTCCAAGGGTTCGAGGCGGCCGTCAATGAGCGCAATCAGGAGAACGCGGCGATTGACGGCACGGTCGATTTCCTCTTCGGCCTCGTCCCCGTCTCGAAGGCGACGGACATCGTCAAGGCGCGCGTCCCCGGCGCGGGGTTGGTCATCGACAAGGCGGCCGACAAGGGCGTCGACACGCTCAAAGACATCGTCAAGGACTGGCTGCACAAGGCCGACCTCGAAGACCAGCGGCTCGACGTCTGGAACCTCTACGCCGAGTTCGCCAACAACGTCTCGACCTACCACTCCGACGACTTCTACAACGGGGCCGGGTCGGTCGACTACACGCTGCAACACTCGGGGCGCTAAAAGATGAGCGGGGGACTCACAAACATCGCCGGCTTTCGGACGCGGGCGGCCGACATCTTCGGCGGCCTCGCCGGGGCGTCGCTCGACGCGCTCGAAGGGCCGAGGGAGCTTCTGACGGCGTCCGCGCGCGAGGTCACGACTGACGCGCTCGGCGTCGTCGAGGCTTACGCCTCGCGCATCGGCATCAACTACGTGCGCGCGTACTCGTACAGGGGCAGTTACGGGGCGCCGCGCGTCGCCGCGGGGGGGGTCTCTGCCGCCCCCGCGGACAAATCTTTCGACGGCTTCTTCGTCGGCGCGGACGGACGAGCCTACGCGCCGGGGACGCCGCTCGCCGAAGTCCCGGCGGTCGTCCCGCGCGGCGGGGTCACGACGGACGAGACTTTCATCTACGTCAACGGCATCTCGACGACGCGCGAGAGCCAGTCGGCCTCGCTTGAGCTTATCGCCGAGCGGACGGGCGGCCGCGTCATCGGCCTGCACAACGCGACCGAGGGCGCGTTTCTCGACATCATCCAGAGCGCGGGCGACACCCTCGACATCGGGCGCAACCCGGCCGTGGACGCGCTCGCCGACACCGTCTACGAAGAGATTACGAACGGGCGCAACGTACATTTGATGGCGCACAGTCAGGGCGCGCTCATTACGAGCCGCGCGCTTACGGACGTGCGCTCGCGCCTCATGGTCGAGGACGGGCTGACGCGGCGCGAGGCCGAGGGGCTGCTCGCGCGCGTGCGCGTCGAGACCTTCGGCGGCGCGGCCGGGGCTTACCCGAACGGCCCGCAGTACGTCCACTACGTCAACCGCCTCGACCCCGTCTCGACGTTCTTCGGCCTCGGCCCCTTCCGCAACAACCTCGTCGCTCCGGGCCGAGGCGCGGTCGTCCACCGCTTCACCGAGCGCGACGACGCGCACGGCTTCAACGAGACATATCTGCCGCGCCGCGTCCCCTTCGACAGCGCGCGGCGCGGAGAGTTCGATTGAAGTAGCACGCGACTTTGAGCCTCGCCGATTTAAGACTGACACCTCGCGCACCTGAGAGCCGTCCCGACCCGCCGGCGGAGCACGGAGGTTACGGTAAATTGTACTCGCGCGAAACAGGACTCCCCTTCGCCGTCTACGCTTACGCGGCGAGCATTTTGTCGCACCCGACCTCGCGGCACATCGGCCGCGATTATTCGATGACGAGAGACGACGCGGCACGCATGGTTCGCACGCTCCTCGACGCCCACGGCGCGGGGCGCGCGGCCGAGGTCTTCGAGGGCGGCGACGTGTTCGGCGTGATGTTGGGGCGCGCGGAACTCTTTTTCGAGTACGACGAAGACGGGGGCGTGTTGAACTGCGCGGCGCTCGTCTACCGCTTCCGCCGCGAGCCGCGAGCCGGAGTGCTGCAAAGATTTTTCGCCGAGGAGGCGGGCGGCGCGGCCGACGCTTCCGGCGGCTCGCTCGAATACCGTCACGACACGCGCGCGCTGCTACTCAACCGCTTCTACCGCGAACCCGTGCCCGCCTCGGAATTCGCGGCCGACGTAAAAAGGCTCGCCGAAGCGAGCCTCATCTGGGCCGACGAAATTTTAGAGCGCGTCGCCTCAAGTGCGACGCGCGAAAACTAACCCGCCGCCACTGACCCGCCGCGAAAGCTAAATCACGAAATCGCGAGTCAGACTTCAGACTCCGCGTCGGGCCGCGCCGTCAGTGTGCGTGGTGCCGCCTGACGGCCTTCCGCGTCCGCTTCACACGTCTCTTTGACACGACGCGCGACCCGGCGCGCGTGCTCATCACGCGGCGCGTGCGGCGGTGGCGCGCGGGGTTGTAGACACGCACGCGGTAGCCGCGCTGCGTGCGGATGGCGTTACGTGTCGCGGCGTGGGTGACGACCTGATTCTGCATCCGCAGGTAATCGTTGGTCATCGTCGTCGTGTCGAACTGCGCGCGCGCATCACGCGCCGAGGCGGCGACGCAGAAGAGCGCCGCCGCGAGCGTCAAAAGGAGTTTCCTTCGCGTCATCTTTTTTCACCCCCGGCGCGGCCTGCGCGCAAGACTTTAGCGGTACTCGACCCCGTCGCTCGTGAAGCTAATCTCCTCGGCGCGCGAGCCGAGCATCTCTTCGAGCTGTCGCTTGGCTAAGTCGCGCAGGCCCGAGAGGGTCTTCGCGTCGCCGTTCTGCTTCATCAGCGTGTAGCCGAGTCCGAGGAACGACCCCTTGATGGCGTAACGCTCGTACATCTGCTGCTTCTCGCGGTCGGTGCGGGCCGTGAACTCGGCGTCGCGCTCAAGTGCCTCGCGCACCTGCGCGGCGAGCGCGGCGAACTGCTCCTCGTCGAGCGAGCGCCCGTCCGCGTAGACGAAGTAGGACTCGCTGATGAGGAAGCTGGCGGCGCGCGCCACGTCGTTCTCGGGCGAGCCGCGACGGCGCAGACGCTCCTTGTAGCCGTCGAGCAGCTCCGTGAAGAAACGCTCGTATCTCGCGCGCTCCTGAGCGCCCTCCGAGACGGCGCGCGCAAGCTCCTGCGGCACGAGTTGCGCGGCGACGGGGCGGAAGGTGGTCGCCCCCGTGTGCGTCGGCGTCGTGCCCTTCGTCGCGCCGCCGCTCTTCGGAGTGCCGCCGCCCGGCGACCTTGACGCGCCGCCGCCCGGCGAGCGCGCCGGGGAGTTTTTGCCCTTCGCGCGTCCCTTGGCGGCGCGCAAGTTCTCGCGCGAGATGCCCTGCGTGATGATGAGGTTCTGCATCCGCAGGAAGTCGTTGGTCATCGTCGTCGTGTCGAACTGCGCATGCGTCTGCGTGCCCGACCCGGCGACGACGACGAGCGAGGCGGCCGCGAGTAGCAGACGCGGCGGAAGATGGGACGTGAGACGAGGCGTGAGCTTCAATCGCTTCATCGTTCGAGAACCCTTCCGGTCAGGCCGTGGCCCGCAAACAAAAAAAGGCCGCGCGCCGCTCTTGGTTCGGTCGGCGCGGTGGCTCGGACGGCCTTCCACGGTCTGTTAGGCGCGCGAGCGCCGGGGCGTGGTTGCCTCGCAAAGCGTGCAAACCCAGAAGCCCCGGCGCTCGGGCCGAAGAAGCGGGCCTCGACTACTTGAGGTTCTCGATCATCGAGTGCAGCGCGCGGTCGTTGGCCTCCTCGATGTTCGAGCGCGCTTCGGACTCGCGGTTCTGCGCCTGCTGGATGGCGTTGACGGCGAACCAGTACTCCTGCAACTGCTGCTGGTATTCGAGCAGCGCCTTCTGATCCTTCGTGTTGACGTTGGCGATGTCAGGTTTAGTCGGCAGTGTGTAACCCATGATGTTGCCTCCTCAAGTTGACCCTGTCGGGTTGATGGCTCTCGAACGAATGATTTACGACGGCTGCCCCGTCACGCCCTGCGCCTTCAAAGCCTCGGCGATGCCGAGCGCCATGGCGCGGGCGCGGTTCGCGCCGGGGTCTTGCTCCTGCGGGTCGAGCGCGATGGCCCGCTTCAAATTCTCGACGGCCTCTTCGGCCCGCCCCTGCTTGATGAAAATCTCGGCCCGGTTGACGTAAGGAGCAATCTGCTCGGGGTCGAGCGCGACGGCGCGGTCGAGATGCCGGAGGGCCGCGTCGAACTCTTCGGTGCGCGTGTGCAGAGCGCCGAGCGCCGAGTGCGCCGCCGGTGAGTCCGGGTCTATCTCGACCAGACCTTCAAATATCGTCCGCGCCTTGTCGAGCAAGCCCTGCTGGTAGTACATGGCCCCCATCTGGCCCATCGCGCGGAACTCTTCGGGCGTCACGCCGAGTCGCGCGCGCGTCTCCGCGGCGCGGTCACTTTCGGTACTGTGGCCCTCTCGCTTTGTTGCCTTTCCGTCCATCACATGAGCCTACGGCGTCCGGGAGATTCCAAGTCTAGCACGATGCGTGCCCCGCGTTTAGGCCGGGCGGTTGAACTGCGCGTACTGCAACTGCGCGTTGGCGACCGAGTTGTTCTGCACGGTCTCGTAGGCCAAGGAGACGGCCCGCAGGAAGCCTCGGAAGCCGTTGAAGTCGTCGCCGCCGCGCGAGGTCTGCGAAATCCACGAGCCGAGCGTGGACTCCGAGAGGATGCCGTTTTGGCCGAAGCAGCCGTCGAAGTCGAACCCGCCGAGCGGCGGCAACGACGCGACGCGGTTCATCCAATCGCTGTTGCTGAACTTCGCGACGAGGTCGAAGACGTCCTTGGCGGCCGCGACCCAGTTGCCGCTCATGATGTTGGCCGTGAGCGACAGGACGTTCGTCATCCACCCCATGCCGATGGAGTCGAAGAACTTGCCGAAGACGCTGCTGAAGATGTTTCCGAGTCCGAACATGGCTTTTTGCCCTCCGTCCTTGGCGGCCTTCGCCCCGAGCGTGGCCGCCCGCCGTGAAACCCTTTCAACCGTTACGCCGAAATTATCGGCCGTCGTCCGTAAATGTTTCCTGTCGCCGGGGGAAAATTTCTCGGCGCGGGCGGCTTTCTTGACCGGCGTGATATCGTGTGGGCGTCCGCGCTAGTGCGCGGGGAGAGTTGAGGTTACGGGCTAGGTCGATGATGAATCAGGTCGCGGCGGAGTGGTTGCAGGGGCGGGCCTCTTTGGGGGCGGCCGGCGGCTGGACGGCCGAGGAGATGCGGCTCGTCGCCGACATCGGTTTCGCGCTCGCCGAGCAGGGGCGCAACGACGAGGCTCTCACAGTCTTCGAGGGTCTGGCGGCTCTCGCCCCCGCGACCGCCTACTTTCAGTCTGCGCTGGGCGCGTTGCGTCTACGTAAAAACGAGCCGGCGCGCGCCGTCGAGCACCTCGACGCGGCACTCTCCGCCGACCCGCGCGACCTGACCGCGCTCACCAATCGCGGCGAGGCCCGCCTCCAGCTCGGCGACGCGGCGGGCGGGCTCGAAGACCTGCGCGCCGTCGCCGGAGTGGGCGACGCGCCGGACGGCTCGCAGGCCTCGGCGTGCGTCACGCGCGCGCGCGCGCTGCTGCGCGCACTCGAAACGCCCGAAGCCTAAGCGGCCGACAAAAAAATTCCATCTGACCCGGAAACATTTTCCTCCAAACGCCGATAACCTCCGCGAAAGGGAAATTTCCGATTCGCGCGGCCGACTTCGGCGGGGCGGGTCTAAGTGGTAACGGGGTAACGGTTTAAGCTCGGGGAGGCAAGACAATGGCAGACCCTATTTCCGGCGTCGCGCAGAGCGTCTTATCGCAGAACTTGGGGCAGGAGAAGTTGCAGCAGCAACAGGGCACGGGCGGGCGCTCGTTCGAGCAGGTCTTGCGGCAGCAGTCGGGCGGCCCCGAAGGGTCGCAGGGCGCGGGCGCGCCCAACTCGATTTCGGGCGCGCAGCTTGAGCGGATGCGACTTGATTTGATGGATCGCGTCGGCCGCCTGCCGCCGGGCGCGTCGAACGTGAGTACGCTTCTGCCGGAACTCATCGACACGCGGACGCGCCTCGGCATGCTGCGCGACGTGATGACGAAGTCGCGCGGCGGCACGCCCGTCGGGACGGACTTGCAGGGTCGCTTCGGCCAAATAGAGAACGAGTGGTATCAGGTCGAGGGCATCATGAAGTCGAACAAAGACCTCTCGACGACGGAACTGCTCGGCCTACAGGCACGCCTCTATCAGGTCTCGCAGCACGTCGAAGTCCTGAGCAAGGTCGTCGACCAAGTGACGGGCGGCATCAAGACGATTCTCAACACGAACGTCTAAACCTTTCGCGCGGACGCGAGGAGGGCCGAAGAGATGGCCGGGGCAGACAGAGTCAACAACAACGTGCCGCCGCAAGTTCCGGGCGTCGCGCGCCCGCAGGATGCGGCCGCCGAGCGCACGCGGCGACGCGAGGGCGCAGGCTCTTTCGGCGAGCGCGTGTCGGGCGCGCAGACGCGCGACGCGGGGCGCGCGCGCGGCGCGTCGTCCACGGCGGTCGAGCGGCAGGAGTCGCCGCAGGCCGGGGGCGTTCTGTCGGCGCAGGAGTGGCTGCGCGAGCGCACGCTCGAAGAGTTGAAGACGCTCGTCGAGGCCATCCAGAGCGGCGTCACAGACCCTTGGCAGTTGACCGACCTCATCTTCTACGCGCGCCACCCTGAGCTTCAGGGGCAGCCGCTCAAACAGCAGGAGCTACTCGACGAGTGGAATCAGATTAGCGCGCTCCTCGTCCACCCGGCCATCAACGAGGTCGGCGACTTCATCGGCGCGAACGTCTTAGGCGGAGAGGTCTCCGGCCCCGTCGAGATGGGCACGGCGTTCGAGCGCGCGTTCGCGTCGCGGGCCAACACGTCGCGACTTCCGGGCGGCGGCGTCCACCGCTTCGACGAGGTGATTGCACGCGCCGTCGAGTGGTGTCCGGGTCTTTCGCCCGCGATACTGAAAGGTCTGCTCGCGCAGGAGTCGAACTTCAACACGTCGGTCATCAACAAGTACGGCTACGCGGGCATCGCGCAGTTCGGACGACGCGAGGCGCGCGAGGTCGGGATGCAGGTCGGTCAGGCGGGCACGGCCGCCGACGAGCGCCTCAACCCATACAAGGCCATCCCCGGCGCGGCGCGGCTTTTGAACATCAAGGCGAAGCGGCTCGGCGAGATGGCCTTCTCGCGCTACGGGCAGCCGGGCGGCGTCGAGTTCTGGAAGTTCGTCCTCGCCGCTTACAACGGCGGCGAGGCGACGGTCGCCCTCGCGATGGGCCACGCCTACCGCGCCGGGTTGGCCGAAGCGCGCGCCAAAGGTCTCGTCGGCCCAGAGGCGGTCGCGCACGCGCGCAACTACGCATCGCGCTGGGAGAACCTGAAGGCCGGCGGACTCAATTCGCCGTTAGGACTCGCGGCGGCGCGCTACTTCCCCTCGCTCGCCGCGTCGAAGTATCACGAGATAGGCAACTACCCGACATCAATCGTCGCGCGCGCCTCGGGCCGCAAGTCATAAAGCGGCCGAGGCGAACGCAAGCGTCTCGACACCTCCTCGCGCGCAACTCTTCGGAGCTTCGATGAGCGGCTCAAACGGCATCAACGGCGTCGGCAACCAACCCGGCGTGGGCAACGCGGGGCAGACGGGCGGCGGACGCGACCTCGTCGGCGAGGGCAAGGGCTTGGCCGAGGGCGTCATACGCGGCATCACGGGGCGCGTGGGCGGCGGCGGGCACGGCAATCAGGGCATACAGGGCAATCAAGTCGAGGGCGGGCAGCGCGGCCAGCAAGGCATGACGCCTGCGGGGCGCGGGCAGGACGGGCCGAACGCGCGCGTGCAAGGCGGGCGCGTAGACCACTCGGACGGCCCCGGCCGCAACGGGCACGGCAACGCCTACGGCCACTACAAGCACGACGACGACGGAGGCACGCGCGGCCGTCGCGGCGGCGACGACGGTGGCAGACCAGCCCAGTTCCTCGCGGACGAGCCGCGCGTGCAGCAACTCCGTCACCGGATAGAGAGTCAACAACAACAACTGCGCGACGGGTATGTAGAGAGGCAGTTTAACGGCGGGCCGGCGCGAGACTACGGACAAGACTTCGGCCGCGACAACCGGCCCGGCCACACGACCGACGGCCGCCAAGACTCACCGCGTTTCGATTCTCCGCGCTTCGACTCGCAGGGCCGCTCGAACAACCACGGCAACAACCTGCGCCCGCACGACCTCCCTTCGTCAATCGAATCGTTCACGCGCGCCGTCAACGCGCACGCGCGCTCGGCTGCCGACGGCGCGACCGGCCTGCTCTTCAGAACCGTTGGCGGCGGTCACGGACACGGGCAGGGGCGCGGCGTCGGAAACGCCTTCGGCCACGAGATAGGAGTCGGGCACGGCAACCACGGCCACGGAAACGCCTTCGGACACGGACACGGACACGGCTTGTCGCGTCTGAACGACGCGGCCGTCAGTTATCTGCGCGGACTCTCCGACGGCGCAGACCTGCCCGCCGCGACGCGCGCCGCGCTCGACGCCGTCAAACAGGCGCTCGGCCCGTCGGCAGCATCGGCCCTAAGCGACAAAGAGACGGGCCGCGTCCTGCGTCTCGTCGAGCGCGCGCTCGATCACATGGGCCGCTCGGTCGAACACGCGCTCCGTCGCGGCGACGACTTCGTAAGACTTAACGGCAACGCGACCGCGCCGCTCGAACGCTTCACCGGCGCGGTCGCGCACGGCGCTTCGCACGAACACTGAGCGCGCGAGCTGGCCGACGAGCTGCTCGGCGCGGCGTTGCTCGGCCGTCACCTGAAAAGTCTCGAAGGGAAGGGCGGCACGGTCGTCCGGCAGGTCGAGGAGATGATCGCGCGTCTGCTCTACGGAAGCGGGGGGAGCGAAAGTCGTCCCGGCCCGCAGCCCGCGCCGATGCCCGAGCCGCGTCTGCACCCGCAGGAGTTTTTGCGCGACCTGCGCGAGGGCGTCTTCGTGCCTCGGCAGGAGCAGTTCAACCCGTTTCCTTTGACGGGGCGCGCGCGCGTCGTGGCCGAGATGATGGAGTTGATGCGGACGCTCGACGCCGTCGAGGGCGCGCTCCGTCAGGCTGCGGCGCAGAGGGGCGCGCAAGCGCAAGCGAGCGCCGAGTCGCACGTCGGCGCGTGGCTCAAGGCGCATCTGGCGGGCACGCTCGGCGCGGCGCTCGACGAGCTTCTGGCGCTCATCGCGCCGACGCTTCCCGGTCGCGCCGCGCGCTACGAGATTCCGCGCGCCGTCGCCGCGATGAACGGACTGCTGACCGACGCCGACGGTCGCGCGCTGCTCGCGCGAGACGGGACGCCCTTGAAGCTCGAACGACTCGTGTGGCTCGGCGCGGCGGGCGGCCTGCTCGGCGGCGCGGCCCTAGGCTCGGCGTTCGCGGCCGACAGTTTACCCGCGCGCCTCAACCCGCTCCTCGTCTACGGCTTCGACGCCATCTACTCCGTCATCGGCTTCGACGGGCGCACGCTCGCCGCGCCGCACTTCGTCTCGGTGCAGGCGTCGGCGAACGACGCGGAGACGGAGTGGGTCTTCGGGCAGCAGCCTTTGACGGCCGGGTGGGTCTGCGCGCTCATCGAGCGTCTGAAGGACTCGGCCGTCGTCGAGCACAACCTGCTGGGCGAAATGCTCGAAGAGGCTTGGGCCGACGGGCGCTTCCACGTCGCCGTGCTCAACGTCTCGGTCGAACAGGGCGAGGCCGTCCCCGACTCACACACGGTCACGCACCTCCTGCCCGGCGCGTCGGGCGAGCTCGCCTTTGCGTGAAACAGTTTTCAGTCTTCAGTTTTCAGTTTCCAGTTCTCGCTCCCGACGCGAGAGCAGTCTCGTTGATACTGCTCGCGTAACTCCGCCACTCAAAAACTGAAAACTGAAAACCGAAAACTTAAAACTCTCATGTCTACTCACGGCGCGGGCGATTACGACCAGCGTTCGCTCAACCACGAGCGGCGCATGTTATCGTCTTACCGGCGCAAGGTCGCGGACGGCGACGCCACTTTCGCGCAACCACTGGCGAACGCCTGCTGGCGCGCGGCCTCGTTCGAGTGGGCGCTCTACCGCGACGCCGAAACCGTGCGTCGCCTGTGGGGCGAGGCGGCGCGCACGCTCGCCGAAGGGTTCGCGCGTCGTCGTCCCGGCTTCGACCCGAGCCCCGACCAGCTCACGCTCGCGCTCCACTTCTCAATCGCCGCGCGCGAGCGCGAAGCCTTCACGCAACTCGCGCTCGCCGCTCCCACGCGCGAAGGCGCGCTCTACGGCGCGCAAGCCTTCCGCAACTCGCGCGCACACTTTCATCTGGCCGAAGGCTACGCCGGTGTCGCGCGCGCCCTCGTCGAACGCAAACGCGGCGCGGCGCTCTCGGCCGCCGAGTCGCTCGACGCGGCGCGGCGCGAGAGCGACGGCGGCTGGTGGGAGCGGCAGTACCCGAACCCTCTGGAAGCGGCTTGGCGCGCGTCCGAACACGACGCCGTCTGCCTGCTCCTCGGCGCGGTCGCGCGCCGCGCCGCCGAAAACTTCACGACGGACGACGAGTCGGAGCGCGCGGCCATTGACGAAGGCGAGCTGGCCGCCGAGTTCGCGCGCACGGTTGACGACGCGCTCGTGCGCCTCCGTCGTTTCGTCTCGCGCGACGCGAACCACCATCCGAAGCTCTACGTCTGGCTGCCCGGTCTCGCGCTCTGCGCGCTCGCCGCGAGCGCCGCGCTCCCGACCGCGTGGCTCGCCGAGCGGCACGACGCACGCGCCGACGGCTACGAGCGCCTCCCCGAAGAGCTTCTCCACAACCCGCGCACGCAGGCTTAACAAGTACACGCTCAAACGAAAATTGTTTTAGGTGAAGTCGCGGACGATGGCCTCGACGCCGTAGGGCTGTATCTCCATGCCGACGTCGTGGCCGGGGTTGATGACGATGCCGTAGCCGGGCGGCAGGCGTCGCAGAAGCTCGCGGCCGTTGACCTGTAACAGATACTTTGCGCGTCCGGCTTGCGCGGCGGCGCGCGCGGGGTCGGTGAAGACGGCCGTGAGTGTCGCGCCCGTCTCGGCGCTGTCGAAGAGGAGGGGCGTGAAGCCCGAGCCGTCCTGCATGACCTCGCCCGTGCTCGGCACGTAGAGGTCTGCGGAGACGAGCGCGCCGAGCATGTCGGCGAGCGGCGCGCGCCCGTCGCGCGCGTCGAGCAGAAGCTTCTCAACGTCGTTGAGAGGGCGCGCGCCGTCGTCGTTTCGTGTAGTGTCTTCCATGTTCGGGGAGTTTATTTCGTGCGAGGGGCGGAAGGGAAGGCGGACGGGTAAAGCTCGGCCGCGCGCTCTTCGTTGACGGGGGCGATGAAGCGGAGCGTCTCGTGCCAGTAAGTCCCGCACGCATCGCAGCGTCGCAGGAAGGTCGGCCCGTCGGGGAAGACCGCGACCTCTTTCAAGTGCT
>DASUNL010000555.1:0-5153 GCA_036277175.1 Pyrinomonadaceae bacterium
CGGCGTCGAGAACGCGGCCGGCTACGACGGCTTCGGGCTGGAACGCTACAGCCGTCTGGCGGGCGACATGAAGGTGTGGGGCGAGCTGACCGAGCCTGCGCGGACGCTCGGCGGCGCGAGCCGCGAACTGGACATACTCAACGTGCGCTACCTCATCGCGCGCAACCCGCGCTTCGACTTCGAGGGGCAACGTCACGTCACGCCCGCCGCGCCGCCCCAACCCGCGCCGACGCCGCAGCCGACACCGACACCAACTCCGACGCCGCCTCCGACCTCGACACCGAGTCCGACCCCGACGAATCCCATCGTCATCCTTCCCGACGGGCGCGCGACTCTCACAGACCCGCTCGGCTTCCCTCCGCTCGTCGCGGGCGAGCGGCTCGTCTTCGAGACGCCGGCCGTGGAGACGGATTCCCTCATCCTTATCACGAACCTCTCGTGGGCGACCGAAGTCGAGGACATGACGCCGGTCGCGCGCGTGCGGCTGCGCTCGGCGGACGGCCGCCTCTTCGAGTTCGACCTGCTCGCGGGCGCGCACACGTCCGAGTGGTCTTACGAGCGCGCCGACACGCGCGCCAACGTCAAACACTCGCGCGCCGTCGTCGCGACCAACTTCAAGGTCAACGATCCGGCGGGCGACTACGACGGCTACACCTATCTCGCCCTGTTCAACCTCCCGCGCGAGGCGACCATCACGGGCGGCGAAATCGAGGTGGCGCGCATCGGGAACGCGCCCAAGCTCGGCGTTGGCGTGGAGCTAATCAATCTCGGCCCCGGCGTTGAGCACTACTTGCGGCGCGAGCAGGTGAGAAGAATCCGTGCGGGCGCGACCGTCGAAGGGGCGACGACGCTGCCGTCCGAGCGTTGGCGTCACGTGGCCGACGAAGGGCCTTTGACAGTCTACGAGAACACGCGCTCGTTGCCGCGCGCGTGGCTCGCCGGTGAGGCGGTCGCGCTCGCGGACGACGCCGCGCTCAAGACGATTCGCACGGGGCTGTTGCCCGACGGCCGCGCTTGGGAGCCGCGCACGACCGCCGTCGTCGATGCCGCGACGGCAAACGAGCTGGCGGGCGCGGGCTTGAGTGGCGGGGGGCGCGCCGAGGTCATGCGGCACGAGCCGAACCGCGTGGAGGTGTCGGCCGAGGCGGACGGCGCGGCGCTTGTCGTCTTAGCCGATAATCATTATCCGGGCTGGCGCGCCTACTTGGACGGCCGCTCGGTCGAGACTCTGCGCGTCAACTACAACCAGCGCGGCGTCGTGATTCCGCCCGGCCGTCACATCGTCACGTTCGTCTACCGCCCGAAGTCCGTGCTCTTCGGCCTTCTGGTCTCTCTGCTGACGGCCGCCGCGCTCGCCGCGTGGTGCGCGCACGGGAGACGTGCGGCGCGCAAAAACAGAGAAGGCCGGCACACATGAGTGCCGGCCTTCGCGCGCGGAGTGGAAATTAAACTTTAGAACCTTGAACGGTACTCGGAGGAGACGAGGAACGACCTGACCATCTCCGCGCCGTGGAAGTCTCCGCCGTGGTCGTTGAGCTTCTTGAGCCAGAACTGGAAGCCGACCTCGTCGGGGTCGCGGCGCAGGTAGCCGACGTACTGCATGAAGACGAAGGCGGCGTTGCGCTCCCTCTGGTCGAAGGCTGCGCTCTCGACGATTTTGCGAAGCACGCTCGCGCGCCCCTGCGTCGTGTTGTTGGCCGTCAACTCCGCGACGAGCGCGTTGCGGTTGACGGATTCGGGCGTCACGCCCGCGCGCTGGACGAGCTTGTCGACGTACTGGGCCGGCGTCATGCTGGCGGGGAAGGAGGCGAGGAAGCTCGCGCGGTTGACCCACGTGTTGGTGAAGCTCGTCTTGTTGAGGTCGAGCTTCTGCTCCGCGCCCGCCTCGCCGATGATGACGCCCGTGCCGACGGTGCGCGCGTCCGGCATGAACGAGGCGTAAGTCGGCAGCGTCCCGAAGCTAGCGCGCTGGAGGCGGTAGACGTAGTAGCCCGTCCCGCGAAACTCGATGGAGAGGAAGAACGCGCCCGACGTGTTGTTGCGCCGGAAGTCGACGCAGTTCGTGTCCGCCCCGCACTCGTTAATCTGCCCCATCCAGAAGTTGAAGCCCGACTGGTCGGGGAAGCGGCTGAGGAAATCGACGTACTGCTGCTGGACGAAGAAGTCCGTGTCGTCAATCGTAATCGGCGTGTTCGTGCCGGGCCGCAGGCGCAAAGGCTTGACGCGCGTGTTGCCGTACATCAACTCGGACGGGAGACGGTTTCCGTCCTCCGAGACGATGCGCAGCGTCGGCGCGTCCTGACCGAGGGCGGCCGTGGCGGCGAGCGACAAGACGACGAGCGTCAGGAAAAATTTTCGCATCACGTTGCTCCCAAGAATTTCTGGATCGGCTGGAGAGTTTCGCCCGAGAGACGGCTTCTGTGTTTTTGCGTTCGCGGTCGGAAACTCCACGCAGGAGCTTGAGGCGGCGCTCCCGTCACGACCGGAAGCGAGTTTAGAATCCCGCCCCCGCCTTTGTCAAATTACGCCGTTGCAAGAGATTAGCGACTTCGAGCGCGACGGCCGAGCGACCCTTCTGAACACCTTTCGATGACGGTTGCGGCCCCCGGCGTTGGCCGCTCAAACGATAACCTTAAGCTCTCTGCGCGACACCTCGGAGCCGAGGTCTTCAAACCAAGAGAGGTGTTCGGAGACCATGTCGAACTCAAGCACGTAGCGGCCGGGCGCACCGGGCGCGCGCAGGACGAGCGCCAACTCGACCTCTTCGCCCGGCTCGATGTCGCGCGGCAGAACAGCGCCCGCGTAGTAGAAAAAGACGTCCCCCTCGTCCGCGCCACTTCTGAGATGCGCGGCGAGACGAACCGCGCCGCGCGACTCCTCGCCCTCGCCCGTCGCGAGCCAGCGCGCGAAGCCCGTGTTCTCGACGCGCGCCTTGAAGACCAACTCCTCGCCCGCGCGCGCCTCCGTGGGCGCGTCCTCGGCGAGAGTGATGCGCGCCGAGAGGTATTGGAGCGTGCGACTGTCGGGATAGGGCGCGCGTTTGCGGCAGACGAGAACGGCGCGCTCCTCGTACTCGCCGGGATGGATGCTCACCTCGTCGAAGCCCGTGTTCAAGAGAAGCGCGCGCAGCGCCTCGGGGCTAGGCAGAAACCAGTTGTAGATAGACTCCTTGCGTCCGGGCGGGTTCTCGACATAGGCGAGCGGATGAAGCACGGGATTGAGGCCGCCGACCGGGTGTGTGAACGAGCCGGGCGAGCGTCCGGGCGGGAAGACGGCCGTCTCGACGATGAGCGTCTCGCGCGTCACCTGAAAAAGTCTTTCGAGCGCGAGGACGAGATGCTTGAGGTGGTAGACGAGTCCGAGCGCGAGCGTGACGTCGAACTGCCCCGAACGCTTCGGGTCGAGGTCGTAGACCGACATTCGTTCAAACTCGATGTCTAACGCGAGCACGCGACGCACGAAGAGCGCCTGACGGATGATGCTGCGCTGCGCGTCGAGGCCCACGACACGCGCCGCGCCGCGCCGCTTGGCCTCGACGCAGTAGAAGCCCGCGTTACAGCCCACGTCGAGCACCGACTTGCCCGTCAAGTCTTCGGGCAGGTGCGGGCGTATGCACTCCCACGTCGGGCGCGGGTGTTCGACCGGCTCGCCGATGGCCGTCTCGGTCTTCGTCCTTAAGCCCTCGCCGAGTTCGATGCAATGAAACCACGGACGCAGGCGCTCGATGCCCTCGATAATCTCCTCGCGCGTCATCATCCCCCACCGCCCCGCACGACGAACGGCAAGAGGAGGGCTTCTGACCCTTGCTCCTCGAACCAAGAGACGTGCTGCGCCACCAAATCAATCTTGAGAGTGTACGCGCCCGGCTCGCGCGGCGCGCGGAAGTTTAGCGCGACGCGCGCCGCCTCGCCCGGCGCGAGCGCGCGCGGCAGCGGAGGCTCGCCGTGCCGCTCCTCGACGAGCGCGCCCGACTCATCGAAGAGCCGGAGCGCAATCATCACCGCGCCGCGCCGCGCGGCCGTCCCCTTGAGCCAGAGCGTGTCGCCCGCGTTCTCGACCGCGAGCGCGAAGCGCGCCGACTCGCCCGGCGCGAACGAGGCGGGCCACACGTCTTCGAGCGCGAGCCGCGCCGCGAGCCTTCCGGGCCGGTCGCTCAAGGGCACGTCCTCGGCCGAGCCGACGCCTTCGACGACCTTCTTGCAGAGCAGGTAGTTGACGGCCGTCGTCTCGACGGGCACGCGCCCGTCTTCAAGCGACTCGCGCTCGAAGAGTCCCGACGCATTCACGAAGTCGCCGACGACGGCGAAGCCGTGCTCGACGAGGAGGGCGCGCAGGTAGTCGCGGCTAAACGGCGACTCCAAAGTCTCGAAGCGTTCCATCACGCCGACGAGTTCCTCCTCGGTGGCCGAGCCTTCGTCGGGGCGGTCGCCTTCGAGTACGAAGAGCAGGCCGCCGCGCGCGACCATCCGCGAGAGGTTGCGCATCACGGCGCGCTCGTCCTCGAAGTGGTGGAGCGAGTCGTAGCAGACGACGGCGTCGAACTCTTCTTCGAGCGGCGCGCCCTCGGCGTCGTGGACGAGGAAGCGGCAGCGCAGACGGGTCTCGTGGTCAACGTCGTAGGGGACGCGCTCGACGCGCTCGCGCGCGATTCGGATGAGGTCGGGGCTGATGTCGATGCCGGTCACGTCGTAGCCGAGACGCGCGAAGTATTCGGAGAGCCAGCCGGAGCCGCAGCCGACGTCGAGGATGCGCCGGCCCGCGGGAAGCGCGAGCGCGGCGGCCATGTTGGCGAAGTCGCAGAAGTGTCGGTGCGTCTCCTCGTCGAGCCCGTCGCCCTCGTGCTTGGGCGGCTTGTTGGCGAGGTTGTAGAAAGGTTTGGTGTAGAGGTAGTGGCGTCGCTCGGCGTCGAGCTTCGACGGATACTCGACGGCCGCGCGCTTGTAATCGATGCCCTCGACCTTGCGCAGACGCCCCGGCCGCGCGTCGCCGTTGCCGCCGCTCGCGTGCGCGTCGAACGCTTGCGCGTCCTGCGTTCGCTCAGGCGTCGTCGTTTGCGCGGGCATAGTTTGCGCGGGCGTCGTTTGCGCGGGCGTTGTTCGCGGGTCGGGCGTGTGCGTTGACGTTCCGGCGCGTGCGGGAGCGAGCGCGTCGAG
>DASUNL010000556.1:0-3904 GCA_036277175.1 Pyrinomonadaceae bacterium
GAGACTCTACACGACTTTGCTCGGCGCGTTCGCGGCCGTCGCGCTCTTGCTCGCGGCCGTCGGCATCTACGGCGTGATGAGTTACACGGTGATGCAGCGCACGCACGAGATAGGCGTGCGGATGGCTCTCGGCGCGCGGCCGCGCGACATCCTGCGCATGGTCGTCGGGCACGGACTGACGCTCACGCTGCTCGGCGTCGCGGCCGGGACGCTCTGCGCGCTCGCGCTGACGCGCTTCATCGCGTCGTGGCTCTACGGCGTCACTTCGAGCGACCCCGTGACCTTCGCGCTCGTCCCCGTCGTGCTCGCCTCGGTCGCGCTCCTCGCCTGTCTCATCCCGGCACGCCGCGCGATGAAAGTAGACCCGATGGTCGCGCTCCGCTACGAATGAGAGTTCGGACTCGAAGGAGGTTGTGATGGGAGACGTGCTTCAGGATTTGCGTTACGGGCTGCGGACGCTGCTGAAACGGCCCGGGTTCACACTCATCGCGCTCGTCACGCTCGCCTTAGGCATCGGCGCGAACACGGCCATCTTCTCGGTCGTCAACGCGACGCTGCTCCGCCCGCTCGCCTTCGAGGGCGCGGAGCGTCTGGTGGCGATGTACGAAATACCGGCGTCGGGCCGGCGCGACTTCATCTCCGTCCCTGACCTCGAAGAGTATCGTGCGCAGAGCCAGACGTTCGAGGAGTTCACGACCTTCGTCCCGCAGAGCGTCAACATGACGGGGACGGGCGAGCCGGAGCGCGTGCGCGGCGGCTTCGTCACGTCGAGCTTCTTCCGAATCTTCGGCGCGCGCCCCGCGTTGGGACGCGCCATCGAGCCGCGCGAGGACGCGCAGGGCGCGGAGCGCGTCGTCGTCCTAAGCCACGACCTCTGGCAGCGTCGCTTCGGCGGCGACGCGAGTATCGTCGGCCGCGCGCTCAACCTCAACGGCGAGCAGTTCACGGTCGTCGGCATCGCGCCCGAAGGCTTCCGCTTCCCGATGGACGAGACCGAGGTGTGGATGCCCGCGTGGACGTGGCCGAACTACAAGGTCGAACGCACGGCGCGCGTCTCTTTCGTGCTCGGACGACTGCGCGAGGGCGCGACGCTCAAGGAGGCGCAGACCGAGATGCGCGCCATCTCGGCGCGACTCGCGGCCGCTTACCCGGCCGAGAACGAGGGGCGGACGACGGAGGTCTTGGGCCTCCACGAACTGGTCGTCGAGGACGTGAGCACGTCGCTCTGGATTCTGCTCGGCGCGGTCGGCTTCATACTGCTCATCGCGTGCGCCAACATCGCGAACCTTTTGCTCGCGCGCGGCGCGGCGCGGCAGAAGGAGGTCGCGCTGCGGACTGCGCTGGGCGCGTCGCGCTGGCGTATCGTCCGCCAACTTTTGACGGAGACGGTCGTCCTTGCGCTCCTCGGCGGCGTCCTCGGCGTGCTGTTCGCGCTGTGGGGTCTGGACGCATTGATGGCCGTCAGCCCCGGCCCGCTGCCCGGCGGGCGCGCGCCCGCGCTCGACGCGCGCGTGCTCCTCTTCACGCTCGGCATCTCGCTCATGACGGGACTGCTGTTCGGCATCGTCCCGGCGTGGCAGTTGTCGAAGCCCGACGTTTACAAGGCGCTCAAGGAGGCCGGCCCCGTGGCGGGCGAGGGCGGCCGGAGTCGTCTGCGCGGCGCGCTCGTCGTCTCGCAGGTCGCGCTCTCGCTCGTGCTGCTCGTCGGCGCGGGCCTGCTCATCAACAGCTTCTACCGTCTGCTCAAGGTCAACCCCGGCTTCGACACCGCGAACCTTCTGACGTTGGAGTACCGCGTGCCGCGCAACAAGTATTCGGAAGGGAAGCAGCAGGTGGAGTTTCACCGGCGCGTGGTCGAGGCGGTGCGCGGCGTGCCCGGCGTGCGCTCGGCGGCCGTCGTGCGCGCGCTCCCGTTTAGCGGAAACGGCGCGGCCGTCAACTTCACTCTGCCGGGGCAGCCCGAGCCGCCGAAGGGACAGACGCCGAAGGCGCTTGAGACGGCCGTCGACCCGCACTACTTCCAGACCGCCGCGCTGCCGCTCATTCAGGGGCGCGGCTTCACGGAGCGCGACACGGCCGACTCGCCGCCGGTCGTCGTCGTCAACCAGACGCTCGCGCGCAAGCACTTCCCCGGCGAAGACCCTCTGGGCCGTCAGCTCCACTTCCCGGACGCGAAGCTGACGGCCGAGATTGTCGGCGTCGTCGGCGACGCGAAGCAGTACCAGCTCAACGAGGTGCAGCAGCCGCAGGTCTACACGGCCTACACGCAGAACCCGCACCTCTTCGCCACGCTCGTCGCGCGCACGGACGTCGAGCCGATGAGTCTGGAGCGCGCGGTGAAGGAGGCGGTCTGGTCGGTTGACCGCGACCAGCCGGTGTGGAAGGTGCGCACCGTCGAGCAACTGCTGACGATGAACGTCGCCGACAGCCGCTTCATCATGACCCTGATGGTCGTCTTCGCGGCGCTCGCCGTCCTGCTCACGGCGCTCGGCATCTACGGCGTCATCAGCTACTCGGTCGCGCAGAGGACGCACGAAATCGGCGTGCGGATGGCCCTCGGCGCGCAAGAGAGAGACGTGCTTGGCCTCGTCCTGCGGCAGGGGATGCTTCTGGCGTTGGTCGGCGTCGGTATCGGGCTGGCGGCGGCCTTCGGGGTGACGCGGCTGATGGCGTCGCTCCTGTTCGGCGTGACGGCGACCGACCCGGCGACCTACGCCACGGTCGCGCTCGTCCTCATCGGCGTCGCGCTCCTCGCCTGCTTCATCCCGGCGCGGCGCGCGACGAAGGTCGACCCGATGGTCGCGCTCCGCTACGAGTGAGGCGACGGCGGAATGCGGAATGCGGATTTGAAATCTCGAATCCCGAATCGAAGAGCGCGCGTCGCTTAAATAAATCCGCAGTCCGCAATCGAAGGAGGTGCTCTGATGGGGACGATACTGCAAGACCTTCGCTACGGCTTCCGCCTCCTGCGGAAGCGACCCGGCTTCACGTTCGTCACCGTGCTGACGCTCGCCTTAGGCATCGGGGCGAACACGGCCATCTTCTCGGTCGTCAACGCGACGCTGCTCAGGCCGCTGCCCTACGGGGAGCCGGAGCGTCTGATGACCGTCTGGCAGAACGACATGAAGGCCGGCGTCGAGCGCGAGGACGTGTCGCCCGCCAACTTCCTCGACTACCGCGAGCGAAACCAGACCTTCGAGGAGATGGCCGCCATCGAGCCTTACAGCCACAGCCTGACGGGCGAGGGCGAGCCCGAGTCGTTCAAGTCATGGCTCGTCACCGAGGGCTTCTTCCGCGTGCTCGGCACGGGCGCACTCCACGGGCGCACCTTTCTCCCCGAGGAGCACCAGCGGGGAGGCGCGCGCGCCGTCGTCATCAGCCACGGGCTGTGGCAGCGTCGCTTCGGCGCAGACCCCGCGCTCGTCGGCCGCCAGTTCGTCTTGAACGGCCGACCGCACACGGTCGTCGGCGTGATGCCGCCCGAGTTCCAGTACCCGGAAGGGCGCGAGATGTGGGTGCCGCGCGTCCCGAGCGAGGGCGACGCGCAGATGCGCGGGACTGCTTACCTGAGGGCCGTCGGGCGGCTCAGGCCGGGCGTCACGGTGGAGCAGGCGCGCGCCGACATGGGCCGCGTCGCCGCCGGACTCGCCGAGGAGTACCCGCAGACGAACGGCGCGATGGGCGTCACGCTCGTCCCGCTGCCCGAGCAACTGACGGGGCACATCCGGCCCGCGCTCCTCGTGCTGCTCGCGGCCGTCGGCCTCGTCCTCTTAATCGCGTGCGCCAACGTCGCCAACCTCCTCCTCGCGCGCGGCCTCGAACGACAGAGGGAGTTCGCCGTGCGCACTGCGCTCGGCGCGCGTCGTGCGCGTCTCGTCAGACAACTCGTCACGGAGAGCTTCGT
>DASUNL010000557.1:0-5308 GCA_036277175.1 Pyrinomonadaceae bacterium
ATCTGACGTTGCGCACCAACGGATTGCTGTAATCGAAAGCCACGACCTTTCCGTTCGGGTCGCGTTGGAAGCGCACCGTCACCCTGCTTATTTGAAAGGCGTCGCGATAGACCGGACGAATTTCCGAACCCTTGCCCAAAGAGCCTTCGAGGTGGACTACAAGGCCGTCTTTTCCGGGCACCACATGGAATGCCGACCCGGTCTCGTCGCTCGCGTATCGTCCCGCAAATGCCTGCAAGTCGGCAGAGGTGGGCGCAAAAGTCTGGGCGCGGCGATACCGTGTCGTCTGGCCCTCCATGGACTTCAGCTTGAACTCGTCCTGTGAAAGGAAGTTCAACTCGAACTCGTCCTGAGACATGAACTGCAAATCGCCGCTCGGATTGCGGAAACGGTCTTTGGTTACAGGGACGAGGGCGGCGCGTAAGCCGGGGATGCGCAGCTCGCCGTTGTTGACGATCAGGCGCAGCGTGTCGCCTGTGCGCTCGCTGACGAACAGTCCCGCCTTGCTGCTGAGGTCGAGTCCCGTCACGTTGGCGACCGCGTCCATCGTCTTTGCCTCGGCCGTTTCGGCGGCTTTGGAATTTGGGGCGGGCAGATACTCGTCAGCGACGCGGCGCGCGAGCGCAGTCGCGGACGCTTCGTCCGAGTTGCACAGGACGGCGACGGAAAGGCCATGCGCCGGAAGGCGACCCAGCCACGCACTGTACCCGGCCGCGCTGCCGGAATGCGACACCATCGGGCCGCCGCGATAGGAGTCCTTGAACAGACCGCGAGCGTAACTGAGCTTCCTGCCGTTGTTGAGCCTTGCCTGCTCCTGAAGCTTTTCGGTGACGAACGCGCCCAGACGTCCGCTCGTCAGCGCGTCGTTCCAGATGACGAGGTCGGCCGCCGTGCCGAGGATTGCGCCGCCGCCGCTTCCGCGCTCGTTGCCGACATACATTCCCACACGCCAGCCGTTGCCCTCCTTCTCGTAACCGAGAGCGCGGTTCTTGATGACGTCCCGCAGATCCGTAGGGGACATGGTCGTCTTCATCCCGAGCGGCTCAAACATTCGCTTGCGCGTGAAATCGGGAAACGACATTCCGCTCGCGCGCGCGACGAGATCCGTCAGCAGCACGTAGCCGCTGTTCGAGTAAGACCATTCCTCGCCGGGCGCGAAGTTGAGGCCGCGCTGACGCAGAATCAGGCTCACTACGTCGTCGACATTTCCCCCCGTCAGTGGCCGGAGCCCCGTCCAGTCGCGAAGGCCGGAGGTGTGTGTGAGCAGATGGTCGACCGTTATCTTGTGGCCGTAATCGGGCAGCTCCGGAAAATGCTTGCGGATGTCGTCGGTGAGGGAAAGCTTTCCATCCTCGACGAGAAGAAGAACGGCCGCGGCGACGAACTGCTTTCTGACCGAGCCGATGTCGAAGACCGAGTTCGGGCTCAATGGGACGTCGCGTTCGAGGTCGGCCGAGCCGTAAGCGCGGTTGACGACCAGCTTTCCGCGCTGCGAGACGGCGACCGAGCATCCGGGCGTGGCGGGCGTGGCCGAGTTGAATATCTTGTCGATCTCGCCGGTCTTGTCCTGCGCGTAAGTGGGCGTGCCGACAAGCAGGGCGGCTACCATGAACGATATTTGAAGGAAAAAGTAGTTAATTTTGCCGGTGGGTTTCATTGCTTTCCTCGTTTTACAGTATTTTCTAAGGGCCTGAAGACCCCGGCTTATTCACGAATCACTGCGCGCCCGCTTGAGCGAGCGCATTTCGATTCGCGTAAGTATGCATAACGAGAGCAATCCGCTTTTATTAACAAGCCGGGCGCGAATCAGAATAAAATTTTAGGAGCAGGCGTTCATGTTCTTTACGAAGCACGAAAATAAACTTCTCAGGGTTGTTAATAATCTGATGAGGGGCGCGTTATATGTGTGGAAGTGAAGGTGTGAAGGAGAACGATGTGCAATCAGTTGCAGCTACCACGAGCCGCTTAAGGGCCGCCCCCGCAGCGAAGGAGGTGGGCGTACTTGAGGGACTCTTCCGCGACCACCACGAGCAGGTTTTCCGCGCCGCGTACCGCATTACGGGAAGCGTCACGGACGCCGAGGACGTCCTCCAGACGATCTTTTTACGTCTGGCCTCGAACGCCGAAACGCCTGACCTCGCGCCGAGTCCGGCGGGCTACCTGCACCGCGCCGCCGTCAACGCCGCGCTCGACATCGTGCGCGGGCGCGGGCGCGCGCGTCTGGTTTCGTTCGATTCGATGGAATCCGCGCAGGAGTTGAACCACCCGAACTTCAGCCCGGAGCAGGAGCACGCCGACCGCGAGTTGCGCGCGCTCTTGCGCCACGCGATTGCGAAACTCGGCGAGCGCGCCGCGACCGTCTTCGCGCTGCGCTACTTCGAGGGCTACGACAATAATGGAATCGCCGAACTGCTCGGCACTTCGCCGACGGTCGTCGCCGTCACACTCCACCGCGCGCGCACGCGCCTTCGCCGTGAGATCGGACAGTTCTTGGAGAAACAATCATGAAGCGCAACAGAAAAGAGCTTGATGCCATTTTAGACAAAGTCGTGAACGGCGTCCGCGACGAGCAAGTCGACGAGTCGGCGGCGAAGGCGGCGGCCTCGCGCGTCTGGGCGCGCGTCTCCGAGCAAGCGTCGGGCGAGAAGTTAATTGACGCCCCGCCCGCCGTCGCGGCCGCCGAACGCATCGACGGCTGCGCGGACTACCAATCGCTCATCCCTTCTTACCTGCGCGGAGAGCTTTCGCCGGCGCGCGCTCTGCTGCTCGAAGACCACAGTCACGAGTGCATTCCTTGCCGCAAGGCTTTGAAGGCTGCGCGCACGGGCGCTCCGCAAGTGGCGGCGCGCGCGGCGCAAGTTAACCTTCGGCCGACGAAGCTGACGTCGCACGCCCCTGTGTGGCGTTGGAGCATCGCCGCCGGTCTGCTGCTCTGCTTCGGACTCGCCGCGTTCTTCTTCGTCGAGCGCCTCGACCTCTCCGGCAGCACGCTCGCCGCGACCGTCGAGAACACGGACGGTTATCTCTACCGCGTTTCCGAAACCGAGAGCAGCGCGCTGCGAGCGGGCGAACAGATTCAGAAGGGCGAGCGCGTGCGGACTTCCAAAGGTTCAAACGCCGTGTTGCGCCTCGCGGACGGCTCGCTTGTCGAGATGCGCGAGCGCAGCGAGATGTCTGTCACCGAGAACATGAAGGGCGTCACCGTCAAGCTCGAACGCGGCGACGTGGCGGTCGAGGCGGCAAAGCAGCGCGAACGCCATCTCTACGTCGCCACGCCGGATTCGCTCGTCTCCGTGACGGGCACTATCTTCTTCGTCGGCAGCGGCACGAAGGGGTCGCGCGTCTCGGTCGTCGAAGGCGAAGTCCACGTCAGTCATGCCGGCAAAGATAACGTGTTGCGCCCCGGCGATCAGGTGACGACCAACGCGCGCCTCGAAACCGTCCCGCTCACGCAGGAAGTTGCATGGAGCCGCAACGCCGCGCGCTACACGCAACTCGCCTCGGAGTTGACGAGGCTGCGGCAGGACATCGACGCGAGAGTACCGCGCCCCGGCGTGCGCTACTCCTCGCGCTTCCTCGACCTCGTGCCCGAGGGCACTGTCGTTTACGCCGCGCTCCCTAATCTGAGCCAGAGCCTCGCCGACTCGCACCGCATCATGCAGGAGCGCATCAACCAGAATCCCGCGCTCAAAGAGTGGTGGAACAACGAAGGGCGCGGAGGGCGCGGCGCGGGGGCTGATCAGATAATTGAACGGCTGCGACAGTTCGGCGCACACCTCGGCGACGAGCTCGTCGTCAGCGCGGGCCTCGACGCGAAAAACGAGCCGGGCAACATCCTCGTTCTCGGTGAGTTGAAGGACGCGGCCGCTTTCCGTCCGTACCTCGAAGGGCAGGTCGCGCAGTTCGCCCGCGAAGGCAAGAACGGCCCGGCGATTCGCATCGTTGACGACCCGCTCGCGGCCGCCCCGCAATCGAACGGCGCTCCCGGCGAAGGTGAAATCTTCGTCTGGGTTCGCAACGACCTTTTCGCCGCGTCGCCGCAGATTGAAAACCTGCGGCAGCTCGCGACGACGCTCAACAATGCGAGCGCGAATCGCTTCGTCGGAACGTCATTCCACACACGTCTCGCCGAAATCTACCGCGAGGGCGCGGGGCTTGTGGTCGCCGCCGACTTGGAAAAACTCGTCGGCCAGATTGCGCGCGAGGACGGCACAAAGCCGGGCGGCGCGGAGCGCGTCGAGGGCTTCCGCCAGCTCGGACTGACGAGCCTGAAACACCTCGTCGTCGAGCAGAAGGATTTGAACGAGAAGACGCAGAGCCGCGCCGTGCTCACCTTCAGCGAGCCGCGTCGCGGAATCGCTTCGTGGCTCGCCGCGCCGGGGGCGATGGGCGCGCTTGAATTCGTCTCGCCGGACGCGAACGTGGCGACCGCCTTCGTCGTCAAAGAACCCGCGGTGCTCGTTGACGACCTGCTCGGCTTCCTTGAAACGGTGAAGCCCGATTTGCGCCGCCAACTGCGCGAGATTGAAGCGCAGCAGGGCATCGACATCCGGCGCGACCTAGCCGCGCCTCTGGGCGGCGAGTTCGCCTTCGCCATCGACGGCCCGCTACTCCCTACCCCCTCTTGGAAGATGATCGTTGAGGTGAACGATCAAGCGCACTTGCAGGGGTCGCTTGAGCGCATGGTCGAGAAGCTGAACGTTTTAGTGACGCTGAGCGGCAAGGGCGGACTGCGCTGGGAGAACACGACCGAGGGCGGACGCACGGTTTACACCCTGCGTTCGGCAGACTTCGGACTTGAGGTGAACTACACCTTCGCGAACGGCTACCTCGTCGTCACGCCGAGCCGCGCGTTGTTGGATCGCGCCTTGAAATACCGCGAATCCGGCAACACGCTCCTGCGCTCGTCGCGCTTCAGAGAGACGATGCCGGTGGACGGCAGCGTTAACTTCTCCGCGATTCTCTACCACGACCTCGCGCCCGTCCTTGGCGCGTTGGCGGAACGCGCGCCTGAGGAGCAGCGGGGGAGGCTCGCCGCCGCCGCCGAGATGCCTCCGACTCTGGCCTACGCTTACGCGCAGGGCGACCGCATCACGCTCGCGGCGAACACCGAAGGCGGGCCGTTCGGGTTAAGCCCCGACAGTCTGCTCGGTCTGCCGAACTCGCTCGCGATGCAGAACATTCTGATGAACGCGATGGGCGAGAAGAACGAGCCGAAGCGGTGAGGTCGGGAAGCTCAAAGCGATGACAAGGGGAAGTGAAGGCAGGGGACTCGCCCCCTGTCGGCTTTAACGGTGAATCGCGCGGT